>CAZDTB010000105.1:5194-12246 GCA_964508075.1 uncultured Planctomycetales bacterium | reverse complement strand
AGTTCCCGACGTATCCCGAGACCTCGGTAACCTCGCTGTTGGTGAGCAGCTCGATATTCGGATGCCGACCGGCATCAATGGCCTTCGGGCCGAGGATTCATATCGAACAGTCCATCGTAGGATAGGTCTTGTCGAGTTGCGCCATGATCCCGCCGATCGACGGCTTCTTCTCAACCAGCACCACCTGATGGCCGGCGTCCGCGAGTTGGAGGGCCGCCTCGATCCCCGCCACCCCACCTCCGATCACCAGGGCCACCTTGGTGACCGGGACGGTGAGCTCCTGCTGCGGCTGCAGGAAGCGGGCCCGCGCCGCGGCGCTGGCGACCAGATCCATGGCCTTCTGCGTCGCGGCCACGCGATTCCCCGGGTGCACCCACGAACAGTGCTCACGCAGATTGGCCATTTCCATCAGGTACGGATTCAGGCCCGCCTCACGCACGCACTGGCGAAACGTCGGCTCATGCTGCCGCGGCGTGCACGACGCCACCACTACGCGGTTCAACTTGTGCGCGCGGATCGCGTTCTTGATCTCGTTCTGCCCCGGATCGGCACAGGTGTACTTGTTCCGGATCGCGCACACCACGCCGGGCAGCGCCTTGGCGTGCGCCGTGACGGCGGCACAGTCCACGGCCCCGGCGATGTTCAGCCCGCAATCGCAGACAAAAACCCCGATGCGGATCTCTTCTTCGATGGGTTTGGGAGCAACCACTGAACGCCTTTCCTATCTCAGGGAGCTATCAGCCATCAGCTATCGGCTTTCACCTATCGGTCATCAGTCTTTTCCAGCGCCTCAGCCAGGAGCTCGGCCACGTCGCGCATCTCGATCTCGATCTCGCCCCCGAGATTCGGGTCCTTCATCGCGCAGCGGAAGTGGATCTGGCACTTCGGGCAGGCCGTCACCATCACGTCCGCCCCGGTCGCCCGCGCTTCGCGCAGGCGTTCCACCTGAATCTTCTTGGCAAAACGGTCACAGTTGGACCAGGTCCCTCCCGCGCAGCAGATTGCCCCCGGGCCGGACCGCCGCATTTCGACCAGCTCGATCCCGGGCAGGGCCCCCAGCATCCGCCGCGGTGCATCGTAAATCCCCAGGTGGCGACCCAGGCGACACGGGTCCTGAAACGTGACCCGCTTTCTCACCGGCGGATTCGCCTTGAAGTTCAGCTCCGGCAAGTACTCCGCCAGAAACTCGGTCAAATGCAGGACGCGCGGCAGCTTGCCTTCAGATAGCGGTTCGTAGTCGAGTTTCCATGTCCGCAAACACTCGGCACACGAAGTGACCAGCGTCTCCGCCCCGCTCTCGGCCACCAGCTTGATGTTATGCCGGGCCAGCAGCTCGAAGTTCCTGCGGTCCCCGTTCCACAACAGGTCGTGCCCGCAGCAGCGTTCCTGCCGCGACACCACGGGGGTTACTCCCAACTTGTTCAACAGCCTTATCGCCGCCCGCGTCCCCTCCAGCGTCGCCATCTGGAAGTCTGTGAAGAAGGCGTCGTAGTACATCGTGCAGCCGGTCCAGTAGAAGACCTCGCCGTGTCGGGGTTCGGTCTTCAGATCCTTGCTCAACCACTCCAAGCGGTTCTGCTTCGTCCCGCCCTTGGCCATCGTCCGCATCACCGATTGCAGCGCCCCGCCGTGCGGGCATTCCGGCTCGACCCCCTCGCGATAGGAAAGCTCCCGGAGCTTGCGGACCAAGCCGGTGTATCCGACGTCGGCCGGGCAGCGTTGGTCACACAGACTGCACGTCAGGCAATCGAACAGGCTGCCGTTGTCGATAATCTCGCGTTTTCCCAGATTGGTCGCCAGGACGTGTCGGCGCGGCGTGTAGTTGCTGCCGGCCCGCGCGATCGGGCAGGTGGCCGTGCATTTCCCACAGTCATAGCAGGCCCAGGCCCTGGTTGTCCTGGCGGTTTCCGCGATTTCCGGCATCGGCATTGACTCCGTCTTCAGTTTTCAGTTGTCAGTTTTCAGTTGTCAGTTCTCAGCCATCAGTGGGCTCATCGCCGACTGCTTCACTGACAACTGACGACTGAGAACTGACAACTGACGACTGAGAACTGACAACTTGTTCCCGACTCACTGGACTCGGGCCAAGCGCGCGGACCTGATCGGTGAACTCGTCGATCACCTCTGCGAAGCGAGCGCCTTCGGCGGCGCTGATCCATTCCAGCCGCAGACGTCCCTCCCCCAGACCCAACAGCTTGACCATGTTCTTCGTCTTCTCGAACTGCTCGAGCGCGCGCTCGTTGCCGAAGACGTAGTGGCAGTCCCCAATGTGGCAGCCGGAGACCAGCACGCCATCGGCACCCTTCTCGAACGCCCGCAGAACGAATCCGGGCTGGATCCGCCCGGAACACATGACCCGAATCATCCGAAAGTGCGGCTGGTGCTGGACGCGCGAGACACCCGCGGTGTCGGCACCTGCGTACGAGCACCAGTTGCACGCAAACACCACGATATTGGGGTTCCACGATGAGCCGCGGACTTTGGCCCGCGCGGCGCCGACCCCTTTGGACTTGCGCGTCCCGCGCTTGGCCTTCTTCTTCCTGTTCGCCGCGACCGTCATGACGCTACCTGCCCCTCGGGGGCCGCCTGACTTTCAAGCGGCGGCTCCTCGGCAAAGAACGCGTCGATCATGGCGTGCACCTGACGGTCGGTGAAGTGCTTGGACGTGATCGCGCCGCAAGGGCACCAGCTCGTGCAGGTTCCGCAACCCTTGCACAGGGCCGCGTTGATGCGAGCCGTGTACCTGCCCGGTGCGAGCTCAACCAGTTGCGGTGCCTGGAACTGACATATCTCGACACACTGACCGCACGCGCGGCACTTCTCCTCATCCACCACCGACACCGCCGGATCCAGTCTGACCTTTTCGTACGCCAGAAAGACCGAAGCTTTGGCCGCGGCCGCCGACGCCTGGGCCACCGTATCCACAATGTCCTTCGGCCCCTGAACCGTCCCGGCCAGGAACACCCCCTCGACGGCGGTCTCGACCGGCGCCAGCTCGGGGTGCCGTTCCAGGAAAAAGCCGTCCAGCCCCAGCGAAACCTTGAGCATGTCGTGGAGCTTCCGCGTATCCGGCTGTCTGGGTCGCATCCCCACGCTCAGAATTACGAGGTCGGTCGGGATCTCCAAACCCCGCCCTAGCAGGTCGTCGAAACAACGCACGGCAACGGCTCGATCTTCGCCAAGAGGTCCGCCATGGGGGGCAGACGCTACGACTTGCGGCTTCTCGCCGGGCGGGATGCGGACGAAGAGCACACCCGAACCTCGGGCGTCGCGGTACATCTCCTCCGCACCGGTGGAGATGGTGCGGATGTCCCGATAGAAGATCGTCGTGTCGATACCCCGCCGGCGCAGCTCGAGCGCCTGTTTGACCGCGGTGGGGCAGCAATACCGCGAGCACCCGCTGAAGCCCTCCGGATCGCGCGACCCCACGCACAAAATGAATGATGCACTCTTGGCATTGCGGAGTTCGGAATGCGGAATGCGGATTTCCTCCGTCGCTTCGTCGCTCCGTCGCTCCGTCGCTTTCTCTTCTTCAAAGAACGCTCGTTCGAGCTCCGCGCTGGTCACCACGTTCGGCAGCTTGCCGTATCCGTACTCGCCGGTGGGATCATACAGAGCAGCACCGATGGCAAGGATGATCGCCCCGATTGGCAGCAACTCGTTCCTTTGTCCCTTCAGCGATACCTCAAAGCTCCCGACGAAGCCGGTGATATTCTCTACTTCGGTATTCAGGAGAACCCGCGCCCCGCTCTTCTCCAAGCGGTCGAGCTTCTGCGCCAGGACCTCGGCCGCCAGTCGCATGTTAGGGTAAAGATGCTTCAGGTTTGGTGCCGTCAATCGTCCGCCCAGCCGCTCGGTCTTCTCCACCAGCGTTACCGGGAAGCCCTGCTCGGCCAGATCGGTGGCCGCCTGGATGCCGGCGATCCCCCCGCCAATCACCAGGGCCGAGCGCGTCATCGGCGCTTCGCCGGCCTGGAGCGGCTCGAGATGGCGGGCCCGTGCTACACCCATTCGTATCAGCGTACGCGCTTTCTGCAGGGCCTCACGCGGTTGTTTCGAGTGCACCCAGGAGCACTGGTCTCGAATATTGACGATCTCGAGCAAATACGGGTTGAACCCGATGTGGGCACACGTCTCCCGAAACACCGGCTCATGCGTACGCGGCGTGCACGCGGCGATCACCACGCGGTTCAGCTTGTGCTCACGGATCAGATTGACGAGTTCGTCCTGCCCGCTCTCCGAACAGGCGAACAGGTTGTCCTGCGCCACGACCACGTCCGGGATCGTGGCCGTATACCGCACCAGATCGTCGATATCCAGCACGCCGGCAATGTTGGTACCGCAGTGACACACCAGCACGCCCACACGCGGCGGGCCGGACAGATCGAGCGGCTCGACGTCCGCGGGTGAGACGCCCGCGCTACCCTCCTCGACCCGATGCCCCGCCAGGAACGACTGCGCCCGGGCCGCTACCGCCGAAGCCTGCGCGACGCTATCCGGAATCACCTGCGGGCCGACCGCGCTGCCACAGACGAAGATCCCGTCGCGCGTGCTCTCCACGGCGGAGATGGCCGGATCCTGTCGCGCGATGAAACCGTACTCGTCCGTCTCGATGCCCAGCATCTCTGCCAGCTTGATCGCGCCGTCATTCGGCGCCGCGGCGACCGAGAGCACCACGAGGTCGGCCGGGATGCGTTTCTGCCGGTGCCCCAAGGTGTCTTCCACGAAAACCTCGAGCGTATCGTCCTCGGGAACCAGCTCGACCTTGGCGGGACGGCCGCGGACGTAATCGGCACTCTTCTCATCACGCGACCGCTGCACGAAATCGTCAAACCCCTTTCCGAACGCCCGCAGGTCGGTATAGAGAATCGTCACCTCTTCCACCTCGGGATCGTGCTGCCGCACCAGCATCGAGTCCTTCACCGCGTTCATGCAGCAGAAGCGGCTGCAATACGGTCGTCCCCCCTCACCCCGGGCGCCGACGCACTGGATGAAGACGATCCGCTTGGGGGTCTTCATATCGGTAGGCCGCACCACGTGTCCCCGGGTCACGCCCGAGGCGTTCAGCATCCGCTCAAACTCCAGGCTGGTGACCACGTTGGGAAAGCGCCCGTACCCGTAGTTACCCAGCTTGCGCGCATCGAACTCCTGGAAGCCCACTGCCACCAGAATCGCGCCGACGTCGAGCTCGGATTCCTCGGCCTGCATGTCAAAGTCGATCGCGTCAACCTCGCAGGCCTTGGCACAGTGACCGCAGACCAGGACGTTGCGGCGATAGTCCGGCCGCTTACGCTGCTTGAGTTTCTGGATCTTCTCAAACCTCTGGCGCTGCTTCTCGCTGAGACCTCCCAGAAGGTTGAGGCAGGCCGCCGGGTCGATCACATAGGCCGCCGGCACCGACTGCGGAAAAGGCCGATAGATCGCCTTGCGAGCCTTCAGTCCGACGTCGAACTCGTTACCCCCCACCTGCGGGCAGACATCCACGCATTGCCCGCAGGCCACACAGACATCCTCGCGCACATAGCGCGGGTTCTTGCGCACGCGGATGTGGAAATTCCCCGGCTCCCCCTCGCAGCCGACGACTTCCGCGTTCGTGACCACCTCGATCAGGGGATGCCGACCGACATCCATGGCCTTAGGCCCCAGGATTCATATCGAGCAGTCCATGGTGGGAAAGGTCTTGTCGAGTTGGGCCATGCGGCCGCCCAACGACGGCGAGTTCTCCACCAGCGTCACGCGGATGCGAGCATTGGCCAGGTCGAGCGCCGCCTGCATCCCGGCAATCCCTCCCCCGATGACCAGTGCCCGCTTTTCCGTCACCGGCTCAACCACGTCGTGCTGTTCCACGGGCCGGGCATCCACGCTTTCTTACCTCTTTCAGCCAGCAGCTTTCAATCGCTGGTAGTTGCTGAAAGCTGACCGCTGACCGTTGAGCGCTTCTTCCGACTGTATTCTTTGTCGAAATATGTGCAGCCGGCGTCAAAGGCCTTCAGGTTCAAATCCTCGGTCCCGGGCGGGACCGAGCCCTTCACGGCTTCACGCATCTGTTCGCGCGAGACGAGCTGCGTCACCGCCGTGAAAAAGCCCAGCATCACGATGTTCTGGACGATCGAGCGCCCCAGCGACTCCGCGATCCGGGTGGAGGGTACCCCGAACGCCCGTTGCCCTTCCTTGAAGGTCGGATGAACTAGGTCTTGCTCATAAACCAGCAGGCCGTCGTCCTTGAGTTCGTCACGGTACTTGTCGTAGCCTTCGCCGGACATGACCACGAAAACGTCCGGCCGCCCGATGTAGGGATAGAGCACCTCGGTGTCCGAAACCGCCAGCGTCGCGCTGCACGCCGAGCCGCGCGCCTCCGGACCGAAACTCTGGATCATGGTGGCATGTTGTTCGGCGTTGATCGCGCAGGCCCGCCCGATGATATAGCCCGACAACACCACCCCCTGCCCACCGAAGCCGGTGATCCGAATCTCGGTCCGGCCGGCAGAGACATCGGCCGCCACAGGCTTACTCATGGATCATCCCTCCTTCGGGCGGCATCGGGACGTACTTGTCGCCGAGCGTCTTGCGGTAGTGTTCGTGCATCATGTCGAGGAAGGTGGGCCGCTCCTCGTCCACGAACTTGCCGCAGATGATCTTCTCCTGAAAGCCGATGTCGACCTCGCGCGGGTCCGCGTCGTGGTTGATCTCCGCATTGTCGTGGTAGAACTGCATCAGATTGAAGCCCGTGCCCAGCTTGTTCAGCCGCGCGTAGAGCGTCGAGCACGGCGCGATGACCTCGATGAACCGGAAGCCTTTGCGCGCAATCGCCTCCTTGAACGCTTTCGTCAGCCGCCGGATGTGCAGGCAGGTCCAGCGGGCTACGTAGGTCGCCCCGCAACTCGCCGCCAGGTGCGGCAGGTTGAACGGGCGCTCGAAATTGCCGTAGGGCATGGTTGACGACCTCGCCCCCAGCGGCGTGGTGGGCGCGTTCTGCCCCCCGGTCATCCCGTAGATGAAGTTGTTGACGAGAATCACCATCAGGTCCATGTTCCGCCGGGCGGCGTGAATGA
>CAZDTB010000105.1:0-5184 GCA_964508075.1 uncultured Planctomycetales bacterium | reverse complement strand
AGTGGTTCCCGCCGATTCCCGCCAGATCGCCGTCGCCGGAAAAGACGGTCACCAGCAATTCTGGCCGCCCCAGCTTCAGCCCGGTGGCGAACGGTATCGCCCGGCCGTGAGTCGTGTGGAAGGCATCCAGCTTCATGTAGCCCGCAACCCGGCCGGTGCAGCCGATCCCAGACACGATCGAGGTCTTGTCCAGGTTCACGCCCGTTTCCTCAAGTGCCGTGGCGAAGCAGTTGACGACCGTGCCAATCCCGCATGTCGGACACCAGATATGCGGTATCCGATCCATGCGCAGATAGGGAGCGATCGGATGCTCGTCCGTCGCCACCGCAGAGCCGCGAGCTTCGACCTTCGCGGCCTCGGACACCTCGTGCTGTACCGCCTCACCGCTCATTTCACTGCCCTCAGGATTTCCGCGGCGATGACCTCGGGATCGTGCACGCCCCCGCCGCCGTGCGGCACCAGGACGGTGGAGGCTCTCCCCGCGGCACAACGCTCCACTTCAAAGACCATCTGGCCGTAGTTGATCTCCGGCACGACGAAGGCCTTGACCTTGTCGGCCAATTCACCGATTCGCTTCTCCGGGAACGGCCAAGCCACGATCAGTCTGATCATGCCCACCTTCACGCCGCGTTTCCTGGCGATCTCCATCCCCATCTGAGCTACCCGGGCGGTGATCCCGTAGCTCACCAGCATCACGTCGGCTCCGTCCGTTTCAGACTCCTCGCAACGAGTGATCACGTCGGCATTGGCCCTGATCTTCTCAACCAGGCGTCGGACGCACTTCTCCTGGCATTCCGCGCTCATTACCGGGTAGCCGCGCTCATCGTGGGTCAGACCGGTGGTGTGAAAGCGATATCCGTCTCCAGCGCGGGCGAATTCCGGAATGCTCTGCCGGTCCGCGTAGTACGGGAGGTATTCGCCGACCGATCGGGAGGTCAGCTTGCGCGGCACGATCTCGATCTCCTCGGCAGGCGGAATGATCACCTTCTCGGTCATGTGGCCGACGCACTCGTCCATCATGAACATGACCGGCACGCGATAGAGTTCGGACAGGTTGAAGGCGTCGATCATCAGATCGAAAGCCTCCTGCGGCGACTGCGGGCACAAGGCGATCAACTCGTAGTCGCCGTGCGAACCCCAGCGGGCTTGCATCATGTCCGCTTGTCCAGCCATGGTCGGCAGTCCCGTGGAGGGCCCCCCACGCTGCACGTTGACCACCACGCAAGGCGTCTCCATCATCGCGGCCAGACCGATGTTCTCCATCATCAGGCTGAAACCGGGGCCGCTCGTGACGGTCAGGGCTTTCGTTCCGGTCCACGACGCGCCGACGACGGCGGCCATGCTCGCCAACTCGTCCTCCATTTGGATGAACGTGCCGCCGATCATGGGGAATCGGCGTGAAATGCGCTCCACGACTTCCGTCGACGGGGTGATCGGGTACCCGCCCACGAACCGGCACCCGGCGGCCATGGCGCCCTCGCCGCAGGCGAAGTCGCCATCAAGGTAATGAGCGCCGGTCAAGACGCCCGCGGGGTCAGCTTTCAATTGTCGCGCTCCTTTGCAGTTCCGCTCCCGACAGCTATCGGCTGGATTCGTTTCGTTCGGCCGCTGTCTCGGCCTCGGCTACGGCTTCGCCATCGGGCAGCGGTACGCTGAAGATCGCGAAATCGGGGCAGATCATCTCACAGAGGTTACAGTTGACACATTCTCCGCTCTTGACCACTTTCGGCGGATGATATCCCTTGCGGTTGAATTCCTCGGACATCGCCAGGACGCCCTTCGGGCAGTACTCGACACAGAAGCCGCAGCCCTTGCAGCGGTCCGCGATGATGCGCACTTCGCCCCGGGGAATCTTGACCTGATCGATGTCGAGCGGTTTTCGCCAGTATTTCATCGGCCTTTCCCCAGAAAAGCTGCCCTCGCTTCAACGCAAGCGTCGCACCAGCGAAGACGCACACGATATGCGTCTCCTTGGCGACGCATCTCAACGACGGAATTCCCCCCCCGGCACCGGTCCAGCGCCCACGGAATCGCCCAAGCAGCCAGAGCCATTGACGGCCAGCCTGACGGATCAAAACTCACGCACATCGCTCGGCGACGTCTCCGTCCGGGCACATTCCGTGAGCCGCATCGTGCGGGCCCACGCGGGAAATCCTACTCCACCCCGTCATCCGGCACTCGAAAGGCCGGGATCATCGAATCGTGAATCCAGTCCTCGAGAATTCGCTCGATGTCGGCCACGTCGGCAATCATGATCGCCAGGTTGCGCTTGTTGCCCTTCTGATCCTTGACCAAGTCTTTCAGAATCGCGACCACCTTGAACCCGAGGTTCTCGAACAGCTTGACCGAGCCGACGTTATCCTCGATCACCTGCGACTGCAGCTTCTCCAGATTCCGCTTCTCCGCCAGCAACACCATCTCGCGCGCAATCAGCGTGCCCAGCCCGACATGGCGGTGGGTCCGCGCGGTCGCCAGCCGGATATGCCCCACATGCGTCGCCCACCCGTGGGCCGACAGGTGGAGCGTGCTGTTGGCCACGATCTTGTCCCCCTCCTCGGCCACCAGCGGAATCACGCGGTCAAAATCGATCTGCCCGACCCACTGCCCGACCACCTCCGAATCGGTGACATCGTGCCGCATGAACAGCCGGTCCTCCTCCGGCAGCGCCTCGAAAAACGCGCGCAGCTTGTCGAAATCGCCGTTTGTCAGCGGACGGATCGTGACGACGCGCCCGTCCTTCAGCGTGGCTTCCTTGGGATATCCCTCAATCGGCATGCTGGGACTCCCTTCTTCCCGGCGGTCCAGAAACGTGGCCAAAAGCCCGGCGGATTCCGTTACGCGGAACCAACTCCCACCAGAGTTCCCGTGCTCGCGCGTCGGCGGACGACTGAGGGCCGCGCAGCTAAGTGCCACTGCGAGCCGGCCCGGACCGGATGACGCACGCGGCATCCATGGCAGATCTACGCTCGGGATCTCCCATCTACCGGGCTCCGTAGTGATTCTATCGTAACAAACGTCCCGGCAAAAGTCCCGCATCCCAATTCCCCCGCCCCCCACTGTCGACCCGTTTCCCGGAACCATTCTTCCCGCCCCCGGGCCGGACTGCTATTATGAATGGGGAGAGCCCGGCGCTTTTTTTGCAGAGGAAACGCGGTGTCTTCACGCCAACACACGCACCCGGTCAGCCCGGTTGGGGCACGTAGCGCCATCGCCTCCCTGGCCCTGCTCGGCCTGACCGCCACGCTGTCCCTCATGGCTGCCCCAGAGTCGCCCGATCGGGCCAACGCCTCGCGTCCGCCAGCCCGGCCCACCCGGGGACCGGCACCAACCTTGATCAACTGGCGCAGCGGCCCGGTCGTAACGATCCCGCAGAACCCGACCGACATCATGAACGCGCTCGAGAGCGCCATCGCGCAGAACATACGCCACCTGGTCATGCAGTTCGACCGTCCGGTCGACGCCACCTTGCGAGCCCGCCTCGACTCGGCCGGCGTGAGACTGCTCGACTACCTTGGCAACCACGCGTTCTTCGCCGCCATCCCACCCGATGAGGCCGACGCGGGCGTGCTCTCCGAAGTGGATGCCCTGATAAGTGCGCGGCCGATCGAACCGGCTCACAAGCTCCACCCGTTGCTCGCGCGTGACACAGCCGCCCTCGCCTGTGACGGCCGTGGCACAGCCGCCGCCACCTACGTCGTCTTCCACCGCGACGTTCCCCTGGCAGCCGCAGCCGTCCCCATTTGCCTGCAACACGGGGCAACCATCCGTTCCCGGCTGCGCACGGTCAACGCGCTGGTGGTCGAGCTGCCCTGGACCCAAATCCCGCCCCTGGCCCAGGAGGACGCCGTCCAGTGGATCGAGCCCGCCTTGCCGCCGCTCTCACAGACCAACGACAGTAACCGCCAGATCACCCAGGCGGACGAGGTCCAGGCCGCCCCCTATGAGCTCGACGGTACCGACGTCACGGTCCTCGTCTACGACGTCGGCTCGGTCGACCCCAACCACCCGGACTTCGCCGGCCGGCTCACGCTCGGCGACGACGCCGGCCCCTCCAACCATTCCACCCACGTCGCCGGCACCGTCGGCGGCGACGGCACCGCCAGCGCCGGCCTCTACCGGGGCATGGCCCCGAACGTCAACATCGTCTCCTACGTGTTCGCCCCCGAGGCAACCGGGCTCCCGCTCTACACCGACCCCGGCGACATCGAGACCGACTACCTCCAGGCCATCAACCTCTACGCCATCGACCTCGCCACCAACTCCATCGGCACCAACACCTGCCGAAACGGGTTCAACTGCGAGATCACCGGCGATTACGGCGTGACTTCCACCGTCATCGATTCGATCGTCGGCGGCGGCCTCGGCCAACCGCTCATCGTGCTCTTCGCCAACGGCAACGAGCGAAGCTGCCAGCGCTGCCGCGACGAAGGCGTGCATACTCCCGAGGGCTACCATTCCACCGCCCCGCCCGCCTGTGCCAAGAACCACATCTCCGTCGGCGCCGTCAACTCCGACGACGACTCGGTCACCTTCTTCACCAGTTGGGGACCCGCCGACGACGGCCGAATCAAACCCGACATCGTTGCCCCCGGATGCCAGCAGACCGATGACAATGGCGTCACCTCGTGCGCCGTCGGCGGCGAATACATCACCTACTGTGGAACCTCCATGGCCGCGCCCACCGCGGCCGGCCTTAGCGCCCTGCTCCTCCAAGACCTGAAAGACCAGTGGGGGAGCGGTTTTCAACCGCTCAACTCCACCGTCAAAATTCTGCTGGCACATGCCGCCGTCGACATTGCCAGTCCGGGCCCGGACTATCAATCCGGATACGGCTCCGTGCGCATCCGCGATACGATCGACTTCGCCCGCACCGGGCGCTTCTACGAGCGGGCCGTCGATCAGGACCAGACCGCCTCATTCCTGGTGCGCGTCGATCCCAGCGACTCCCAGCTCAAGGTCACGCTCGCGTGGGACGACGTCCCCGGAACACCCAACGTGAGCCCCGCTCTGGTGAACGATCTCGATCTCGTGGTTTACGACCCGTCACTCGGGCAGCACTTTCCCTGGACGCTCGATCCGGAATATCCCGACGCCCTCGCGCAGCGCAACCAGGCCGACCACACAAACAACATCGAACAGGTCTTCGTCGGGAATCCCGCGCCCGGCCTATGGACCGTCTATGTC
>CAZDTB010000104.1:0-12259 GCA_964508075.1 uncultured Planctomycetales bacterium | reverse complement strand
TCGTCGAGTGGATGTGCGGCCCGCGGCGTGTTGATCTCTTCGAGCAATCGGGTGAGCTTCTCGACGTCTTCCGCGGCAACACCCGGATCGTCCGAAACCCGGGCCAACCGCTCCTCGTGCGTTGCCGCTCGATCGGGCTGCGAGGGCGGCTCGGTGCCGCGCGCCCGTCGGATCAGCTCATCGAAGTGTGCGAGCAGCTCAGATTCCTCAACTGCAGCCAGGCTGTCGATCCACTCGGGCTTGCCGAGCCAGCCGAACACGGTTCGGCCGGCGGTGACCATCGGCCGGGTGTCGGCGAAGTCGCGAATGTACTCCGGCATGCTCAGAAAGAGCTGGCCGTAGCTGGTCCAGAAGCCGGAGACGATCAGCAGGTACAGCGCAAACCGCCAGTTGCTGCAATGCATGCGTTTGGCGAGTGCGTTCCGTCGTCGGCCACCCGTGAGGTCCGGTCGGCCACTTCCTTTCGGCAGGGCCAGGTCCCAGACGAAGTTCAACACGATCCACGCCGGCACGAAAATCGCGCAGTGCGGCCACCACTGGAACCAGGCATACCCCTGGTTGGCGATCATCAGCGCGATCAGCGCGACGAACGCCGTAATGAAAAACCGCAGGTTCCCGAGCACCTCGACCGTGTCATCCAGCACTTTTCGAAATGAACGGGCTCCCGCTGACCCCGCCTCGGTCGTTGGGTCTTTGTAGAACAGCAGCACGATCACCAGGTTGACCGCGGCCCAACCCGAGCAGGCGATGAAAACGTAGCTCCACGAGATCCCGCGCACCACGCCGGCCACGATCGGCCCCAGGAATCCCCCGACGTTGACCATCATGTAGAAGATGCCGAAGCCAAGGCTCGAGTTGCCGCGGTCGGTCACGCGCGCCACGGTGCCGACGACGACCGGCTTGAACATCGCCGCCGCCACCGCCACCGCCAGAAACGCCGCCAAAAAAGTCGGCATGGTCTTGAACTGGCCGAGGCCGTAGTACGACAGCACCATTCCGACGTAGGCGATGATGAACATCTTCTTGTAGCCGTAGCGGTCGGCCAGTGCTCCGGTCAGCACGGGCATCAAATAGAGCAGAAATGGGACGATCGCCTGAATCTGCCCGCGCTGCTCGGAGGTGAACCCCAACCCCCCGGTCTCGACCGGCCCGGTGATGTACAGGCTGGAGACCGCGAAGAAGCCGTACCAGGCCATCCGCTCAAAGATCTCCATCGTGTTGGCCACCCAGAAGGCGGCGGGATAGCTCTTGATCTGGGCGCGGAAGCCGGGCTTCGATTCCGTCACGGTGAGAAGCTCCTGGAGTGCAGGCGTGCACGCGAACTTGCACACTATGCAAACGCGCCGGCCAGTGCAAGCGGACCGCAGCGCGCACCGACGGATGAGCGATTCGGCAATCTTGTTTGTGTGCCGCCTTTCGGCGCGACGCGGAAAGCGGTAAAAAACGCACTTCAAACCCCTGGATTCAGGACCGGCGAGCTCTTTTGACAGAAAGGAACGAATGCCATGCTCAGATTCGCCCAACGAGCCACGCTCTTGCTCATGGTCGTGACGGTCGGCTGCGCTTCCGCTGAGGCCGAAGGCCCCCGCTTTACTGTCGAACCCGTCCGTGACGAAGTCGTCGCGCCCAGCCCCGAAGAAGGTCACCACCTCATGCGCATGGCCGACGTCCACGGCGACAAGATCGTTTTCACGTATGAAGGTGACTTGTGGCTGGTCTCCGGTCAGGGCAGCCCGGCACGCCGACTCACCAACGACCCCGGCGTCGAGGTCTGGGCCAAGTTCTCACCCGACGGCTACCAGATCGCCTTCACCGCCCAGTATGACGGCAACCTCGATGTCTACATCATGGACGCCCAGGGCGGCGCGCCCATGCGCCTGACCTATCACCCCGGCATGGATCGTGTGCTCGGTTGGTGGCCCGACGGCAAGAGCGTCTACTTCCGCTCCAACCGCGTCTGGCCCTCCCGTGGGGAAGAGGTCTATCGCGTGTTCCTCGATGGCGGCATGCCCGAGAAGCTCCCGGTCGACCGTGCCGGCCTCACCGCCGTCTCGCCCGACGGCAAGAGAATCGCCTATAACCGCATCAGCCGCGAATCACGCACCTGGAAGCGTCATCGCGGCGGCACCGCCCAGGACATCTGGATGGGCAGCCTGGAGGAGAGGGACTACGAGAAGATCATCGACACCGACTGGTCGGACAACTATCCGATGTGGCATGGCGACGCGATCTACTTCAACTCCGACCGCGAGGACGGCACGCTCAACATCTACAAGTACGATGTCGAGTCGCGCACCGTCACCCGGATGACCGATTACAAGGACTACGACGTCAAGTATCCGTCGATTGGCCCGGACCAGATCGTTTACCAGTACCAGGAAACGCTGCACCTGCTCGATCTCGACAGCGGCGAGACGCGCGCGGTCAAGGTCCAGATCCCCACCGACTTGATCCGGATGCGTCCGGAGTTCGTTGGTGTTTCGCCCACGACGGGCTCGTTCAATCTCTCGCCCAGCGGCGTACGTGTCCTGCTCGAAGCCCGCGGCGAGATCCTCAACCTGCCGGCGGAAGACGGTGATCCGATCAATCTGACCAAGTCCTCCAGTTCGCGTGAGAAGAACGCGGCTTGGTCGCCTGACGGTCGCTGGATCGCGTTCATCTCGGACAAGACCGCCGAGGAGGAGATCTATCTGGTCGATCAGAAGGGCGAGAATGAATGGAAGCAGCTCACGTCGGGCGGCTACGGCTTCCGCATGCACCTGGTCTGGTCGCCGGACAGCAAGTATCTGCTCTTCTCTGACAAGTTCATGAAGCTGAACCTGTGCGACGCCGAGACGGGCGAGATCACCGTGATCGACCAGTCGGATTACGACGACGCCTGGGAGCGCTGGGGCATCCAGGAATACGTCTGGTCGCCGTGCAGTCAGTGGGTGGCGTATACGAAGATGGAGGAAAGCCAGTACGAAGGCATCTTTCTGTACTCGCTCAAGGACCAGCAGACCTACCGCGTCACCAGCGATCTCACGTCGGATTGGAGCCCGTCGTTCTCGCCCGACGGCGAGTACCTGTACTTCCTCTCGAACCGCACGTTCGACCCGATCATGTGCATGGCCGACCAGAATCACATCTTCCTCGACATGACGCGGCCGTACATCGTGCTGCTGCAAGCCGATGCCGAGCACCCATTTGCTCCGAAGGATTCGGAGGAGGAGGTTGCCGAAGAAGAGGCTGAGGAAGTGGAAGAGACTGAGGAGGAAGAAGCCGCCGAGGAAGAGGCAGAAGAGGAAGAGATTGAGGAAGAAAAAGCGGAAGGGACGGAAGCGGAAGAGGAGGAAGAAGCCACCAAGATCGACATCGACGGCCTCGCGCGCCGGATCGTCGCCGCCGAAGGTGTCAAGGCCGGCCAGTACTTCCGTCTGGAGGCCACCGAAAAGGGTCTCATGTACCTCGCTCGGGACGCCTACACCTTCAGCAAGTACGACATCGTCAACGACGGCACCGGCGAGCGACTCGACTTGTACCACTACGAGCTCGAGGATCAATCGACGAAGAAGGTTCTTGGCGGCATCAACAACTATCACCAGTCCGCCGACGGAAAGAAGCTCGTGTATCGTTCGGGCAGCACGTACGGCGTGGTGGAGGTGGGCTCAAAGGCCAGCGTCGGCGACGGCAAGGTCGACCTCGGCGACGTGCGGATCAAGGTCGAACGCGCCCAGGAGTTCGCGCAGGCCTTCAACGAAGCTTGGCGGATCGAACGCGACTGGTTCTATGACCAGAACATGCACGGGCTCGATTGGCCCGCAATTCACAAGAAATACGGGCGCTTCCTACCGTTCTGCGGCAACCGCAGCGACCTGAACTACCTGATTGGCGAGATGATCGCCGAGCTGAACATCGGGCATACCTACGTGGGTGGCGGCGACATCAAGTCGGACGCCAAGCGGGTTGCCACCGGCCTGTTCGGCGCGGAGTTCGTTGCGGAAGACGGGGCGGACTATTACCGCATCAGCCACATCGTTCCGAATGTCCCGGGTGATCCCGGCAACCGCTCGCCGCTCGACGAGCCCGGGTGCCCGATCGCGGAGGGCGACTATCTGATCGCAATTGACGGGGAGGAGGTTACCACCGCCGACAACATTTACATGTTTCTCCAGAACAAGCGCGGACGCGCCGTGGCGCTGACGTACAACGACCAGCCGTCGGCCGACGGGGCCGAGACGTACCGCGTCGAGACGATCGGCAGCGAGCGCGGCATTCGCTATCGCGAGTGGGTCGAGAACAACCGCGCGTATGTGGAGAAGATGACCAAGGGCCAGGTCGGCTACGTCCACGTGCCCGACTTTGGGCAGGGCGGGCTGATCGAGTTCGCCAAGGTCTGGTACCCCCACTACTACAAGCACGGCTTCGTCGTCGACGCCCGCTACAACGGCGGCGGGTTCACCGCCGACATGGTCATCGACCGGATCGAGCGTCGGATCTGGGGCCTGACCCAGCCACGCGAGGGCAAGCCGCTCCGTGATCCCGAACGCGTCTTCTTCGGCCCCTGGGCCGTGCTGATCAACGAGGACACGGGCTCCAACGGCGAGATGTTCGCCGAGGCGGTCAAGATCAAGAGAATGGCCCCGGTCATCGGCATGCGCACCTGGGGCGGCTCGATCGGCTTGGAGCCCCACCAGCAACTGATCGACGGCGGCGCGGTTACCCCGCCGCAGTTCGGGCTCTACGGCCTCAACAACCGCTGGCTGATTGAGGGCATCGGCGTCATCCCGGACATGGAGGTTCAGAACATGCCGGGTGACGTGCTGCGCGGCAAGGACGCCCAGCTTGACCGGGCGATCGAGTACCTGAAGGGCGCGCTCGAGCAACGCCCGGTCAAGCTGCCCGGCCCGCCCGAGTATCCGAACAAGGATCGCCCGAACGGCTCGTAGCCGAAGGGTTCAGGGTTCGGGCTTCAGGGTTCAGACGTTGACGGCAGACGAGTGCCCCATCCCTTATTGAGCAAGGGGTGGGGCATTCTCGCAGATTCGACGGCCGACGAGTTCTTCCAGTAGCTCGGCCACCCTGGCCGCGCCGTCTTCCTGCTGTAGCTTCTCGCCGATCCGCGCCGCGCGGCGGGCGACGGCAGGATTGTCCAGGATTCGGCGAAGCGCGATGGCGAGCGTCGGCGCTGATAGGCGCTCGCGCCTCAACGTCAGCGAGATACGAATCTGTTTCAGCCGGGCGGCATGATCGAACTCGTCAAAGACGACGGGAACAACTACGGTGGGTTTCCCTGCCCGCATTGCCTGAGCGGTGGTCCCGGCGCCACCGTGATGTACGGTGGCGCAGCCGCGCGGAAGGACGTTCGAGTGGGGCGCAAAGCGCACCGCCAGAACACCCGGCGGCAACCGCTTGGGCTTGTTCTCTTCCAGACCCGTCAGCAGCAGTCCTCGGCGATCAAGTCGACGGCAGGCCTCGGCTGCCACCTCATAGAAGTTGCCCGTGGCGGAAATCGCCGTCGTGCCCATGGTGAAGATGATCGGCGGCTCGCCCTCCTCCAGAAACCGCGTGAGCTCGGCGTCGGCCGGCTCGGAGTTGGGCCCGGCGTCGAACCAGGGGAACCCACAGATCCTTCCGTTGGGCGGGTCGTCCGGCATCGGCCCGCGCAGCAGCGGCGACCACATGCCGAGATTCACGTCACAGTTGTAGACGTGGTCGAAGAAGAAGTCCCGCGACCGCGAGAACCCGAACCGCGCCCGGATCGGGTGCAGGTCACGATCCACCTGCCAGCGCATGAAGTACTTGGTCAGCGAGAGCTGCAAGCGCAGCAGCCACTTCGGCGGCGTGTCGCGCATGCCGGTGCGAGCGTGCACGCTGCCGTCCTCACGCGACATCCACATCAGCGGCGAGAGCGATGCGAGCGCGCAGCGAACGCCATGCCGCTCGCATACCCAGCGGGCCCCGAGCGTTAGCGGGTGGTAGACCACTAGGTCAGGTGGGTCAGTGCGGAGAGTTGTATCCAACGCCTGGATCAGCAGCGGCACATTCGGCAAGACCAGCTCACGCCAGCCGTTTCGCTTTGCCCGACTGTGTATGACTGGCATGCGTTCGAGTCGTCGAAGATGGGCTTCCTGGCCCAGTGGCAGAAAATCGAGACCGGCCGCGAGCACTTGTCGGCGAAAGTACGGATTGACGAGCAGTGCCGCCTGGTGTCCGCGTCGCCGCAGAGCTCGACCGATCGCGATGGACGGGTTCACATCGCCCGCGCTGCCGATGGCCGTTAGTAGCACCTTCATGCGAACCTGTTTACTGCGCGGTGCCGAGTGTCGCAAGATAGTGGGATCGAGCACGCTTGTTGATGAGACGGCCGAGCGTCGGGGCCGAGAAGGGATTCTCGGCCCAGCGGCCTGAGTTTGAGCGGCCAGAATGGATCCCGGGCCAGCGGTTGAAAAGAGCCTCGCACCCCCGCGGTCAGCTTACTTCTTCGTGACTCGGTGACTTCCGAGCGGTTGTCAGCTCCGCTTCATGCTTGCTGAACCACACGCCGTACAGCGTCTCGGCCATGATGCGGACGTCCAGCCCGAGGCTCCAGTTCTTGATGTAGTGCACGTCGTGCTGGATGCGCTTCCGGAGCGAGGTGGCGCCGCGGTAGCCGCGGATCTGGGCGATGCCGGTCATGCCGGCCTTCATCTTGTGACGCAGCATGTACTGCGGGATCTCGTGCTTGAACTGCTCGATGAACTCCGGGCGCTCCGGACGCGGGCCGACCAGCGACATGTCCCCCTTGAGCACATTGAACAGATTGGGCAGCTCGTCCAGGCTGGTTCGCCGCAGGAACGAGCCGATTCGCGTGCGGCGTGGGTCCTCGTGCTGCGACCAGACCGGGCCGTCGGTCTCGGCGTCGACCCGCATCGTGCGGAACTTGCACATGTCGAACTGATAACCATCCAGTCCCATCCGCCTTTGCCGGTACAAGACCGGGCCGCGGCTGGTCAGCTTGACCAGCACGGTGATGACGAGCATCGGCACGCCGGCGATCAGGAGGCATATCGTGCCGACAATCAGGTCGAACGCCCGCTTGCTGAAGGCATTCCAGCCGTACAGCGGTGTCTGCCGCAGCGAGAGGATCGGGATGCCGTCGAGCCGGCTGACGTTGGGTCGCATGGCGTAGGTGGGGTTGAACTCGGGGACGATCCGCACGTCGGCCATCGACGTCTCCAGCGCCGTGAGCAGCTCGTCGGTGCGGTGCAGCAAATTGGCCGGCAGGGCGATGAAAACTGAATCGACCGGGTGTTCTTCCAGGATGTGCTGGAGATCGTCGAGGCGGCCGAAGACCGGTACGCCGCGCACTTCGCCGGGGTTCTCGCGGCCGCGGTCGTCGACGAAGTAGCCCACTTCCAGCCCGGTCCAGTTGTTTCGCCGCAACGCGTGCAGCAGGCGTTGAGCCGAGCGGCCGGAGCCGATGATGGCCGCCGAGCGGCGGTTCCAGCCGCGCCTCCGAATCATTCGCAAACCGACGCGCACCGTGCCGCGGAAGAGAGCAAAGCAGGTCGTGCCCACGATGGCGTACGTCGCGATGAACTTTCGCGAAATCTTGTTGGTCTCGGGCAGGGCGTAATCGATCACGACCACCGCCACCACCGCCACGAAGAACGCTTGGACGATGTCGCGCGTCTCGCTCAGGATCGTGTGGGCTCGGCGCGGCCGATAGAGACGCACGCGATAGAAGATGATCAGGTGGGCCAGCACGACCAGCGGCAGAAGCGGGAGGAACTTGTCGGTCAGGGCGGGCATGCCCTTGGCCGGGTCGACCGACAGGAAGGTGAAGCGGATCCAGTACGAGAGCAACCACGCGACCGTCACCGCGCAGGCGTCGGCCAGCACCAGCAGCGTGATCATCAGTTGGCTGTGCTGTCTGAGCATGGCGTGAGTCTACCCGCTTAACGCCCGGTCCGCAGCCGTCGGTATTATCTCCGTTGGGTCAAGCGGGGGAAAGAGGGTCTCCTGTGGCCGCCGGCCGCTGCGTAGGACCGCGCTCCGTCGTGGGCTGGTGTTCAGCCGCTTCTGAGCGAGCCGATGCCCTGATCGTGTTTTGGCTGCCGCTCAAAGCCTCCTGCGAAACAGGTACCATGTCCCGGCCAATCCCCGGTTAATCCCGTCTGTCTCGGGCATGCCTCCGGCGATCGCGGGCGACTCCCTGCCGCCGAGCTGCTATCCTCTCGGGTATGGAACGCGATGAGGTTTGGTCCAGTTTCCTCGACAGGGTCCCGTTCGAGCTTTATCCCTTTCAGGAGGAGGCTCTGCTGGCGTGGTTCGAGTCCGACGCCGGCGTGCTGATCTGCGCGCCGACCGGGATGGGCAAGACTCTGCTGGCGGAGGCCGCCGTCTTCGAGGCCCTCCAGACGCGTCAGCGGCTCTACTACACTACCCCGCTGATCGCCCTCACTGATCAGAAATACCGCGAGCTGCAGGACCTGGTCGAGAGCTGGGGCTTCTCGCGGGAGGACGTCGGGTTGATCACCGGCAACCGCCGTGAAAACCCCGATGCCCTGGTCCGGGTCGTCGTGGCCGAAATCCTGCTCAACCACTTGTTGGCCAGGGATCCGGCGCTGGCGGATCTCGATCGAGTGGGCGCGGTGGTAATGGACGAGTTTCACAGCTTCAACGATCGCGAGCGCGGCATCGTTTGGGAGCTCTCGCTGGGTCTGTTGCCCAGACACGTTCGCGTCATGTTACTGTCGGCGACGGTCGGCAACCCGCTCGAATTCGCCGGCTGGCTCAGGAAGCAGCACGGCCGCAAGCTTGAGGTGGTGACGTCCAACGAACGCAGTGTCCCCCTCGAATTCCATTGGGTCGAAGACCGCCTGCTGACCGAGCATCTGACTGCGATGGTCTCGCCCGAGGACCAGGAGAACCGCTCGCCGGCGCTGGTGTTTGCCTTCAACCGCGACGAGTGTTGGGAAGTTGCCGAACGGCTGAAGGGTCTGCCGATCGTCTCTTCCGACGACAAGAAGCAGATCGAAGCGTATCTGAACGAGCGCCGGGATGATCTGGCGGAGGGCGCCGGGCCGAAGCTTCGGCAGATGCTCCTACGTGGCGTCGGCGTGCACCACGCCGGGGTCTTGCCGAAGCACAAGGAGATCGTCGAAGACCTGTTTGCCAGGAAGCTGGCTCCGTTCGTGGTGTGCACCGAGACGCTTGCCGCGGGGATCAACTTGCCGGCCCGCTCGGTCGTGCTGGTCACGCTGCTGAAGGGCAAGCGTGGCGAGAAGAAGCTCATCCCGGCCAGCGGTGCGCACCAGATGTTCGGCCGGGCCGGCCGCCCACAATTCGACACCCACGGCTACGTCTACGCGATTGCTCACGATGACGACGTCAAAGTCAACAAGTGGCGCAAGCGGTATGAGCAGATCGACCCGCGCTCCAAAGATCCCGGGATCATGCGGGCTCGCAAGGAGCTTGAACGCAAGAAGCCCAGCCGCCGCAAGACCGAGCAGTACTGGAGCGAAGGGCAGTTCAAGCAGCTCGTTGCCGCCGGTCCGGCCAAGCTCTTCAGCCGCTCGATGATTCCCTATCACGTGCTGAATTTTCTGCTGATCAAAACCGGCACGCTGCACGAGGTGCGTGAATTCATCTCGAAGCGCTTCAATGTTCCTGAGAAGATCGGCAGGTTCCAGGATCGGCTGGATTTCATGATCGACAACCTGGCCGGGCTGGGCTACCTGACGCGCGCCGCGGACGGGGACCACATCACACTCGACGGGAGCATCGAGAAGCTGCTGAACTTCCGCAGCGTTGACCCGCTGTACGGTGCCTTCCTGGCTGAGCAGCTGGCCTACGGCAACTTCGAGGAGAAGGTGCAGCTGCTCGAATCGGTGCTGGACGTTCCGCCGGTGATCGTGCGGCGCGTGCCCTTGCCCGAGTTGCCGAAGGGGCCGCTGCAAGCCCAGGTGATCGAGCCACTGATGATCACGATGGGCGTGGTTCTGGCCCAACCGGCGGCGGAGCCGGAATACGACGATCGTTACGGGGGTGATCGCTACGATGAAGAGGAAGAGCTGCCGCCCACCTTCCCGGAGATGCTCAAGATCGCTTTCGAGGCCCGGCTGGCGGCCCCCGAGCCGGTCTCGGTGCAGCCCAAGTGGATCGCGGGCGGGGCCTTTCAGATGGACTGCGAGTTCTTCAAGTTCGCGCGCTCGGCGAATCTGATCAAGCAGGAGGGCATCATCCTGCGCCACCTGCTGCGTCTGGTTATTCTGGCAGGCGAGTTTCTGGTGCTGACCGAGGACCCCGACTACGAGCGGATCGGCGAGCTCGCCACGCAGTGCTGCCGACGCGTCGATCAGCGTTACACCGACCGCTTCATCGCCGACGCGGAAAACAAGAAGAAGCTGACCCAAGCCTGACGGCGCAGCGCGACCGCGGCATCTTGTTGCGGGCGGGCGGACCAGAACGTCCGCGCCGGGCGGTGGATCAATGGCGATTTGTGTGAGCCGAGGGCCTGCGCGTATTCACCGGACGCGCTACCTGCGAAGCCGACCGACCCAGGTAGGACCAGGTGTTCCGGCCGGCCTCCTTTGACAGGTAAAGCTGCTTGTCGGTGTCGGCAACCAGCCTGTCGCCGCCGGGAACGTCCTGATAGTCTGTTGTCAGGTTTAGGCCTACGCTGATCGTGATTTGTAGCGTCCGACCGTTGGTGTCAATCCTCAGGTCCTCCACGCACTTGCGCACGCGGGCGGCGATGATGCAGGCCGCACGTTGATCAGCCTGCGGGGCCAGAATGATGAACTCCTCTCCGCCGTAGCGGGCCAGCAGATCGACTTCGCGCAACGTGCTCTTGACCGTGCGGGCTACGTGTTGCAGGACCAAGTCGCCAACCTCGTGTCCGTAGGAGTCGTTGAATTCCTTGAAACGATCGATGTCGAACATGATCAGGGCAAAATGACCGTGTCCGCGCCGCAGGCCGGCGACGGCTTCGTGCAGCCGCTCGTCGAACTTGGCCCGGTTGGCCGCCCCGGTCAGCCCGTCGGTCGTGGCCCGCCGCAGAAGATCCTTGTTCTCCTCGAGCGCGCGGGTCCGTTCGAGTTGGGCCACCATGCCGACGCGGGTCGCCTCCTCCTGGGCTTCGGCGTACAGGCCGAAGGTGGTTGCCTGGCAGTCGATGCGGACGTCGAACAACTCTGCCATTTCGAGGTAGTCCGAGCGGGTTTCCTCGGCGATGCGCTCCCAGGATTGTTCGTCGAGTTCCAACTCGTCCTCGACCAGCCCGCGTGCGATCTCACGCTGTTCGGGTGAGAGTTCGTCTGGATTCAGCAGGGACGATGCGAGCTGTGCGGCCACACGCACAATACTTACCAGAGGGGAGATACGGGCATTGGCTTCATCGGGCTTCGGTGGGCGCGTCTGGCCCTGGACGGCCTGAACGAGGACATCCGGCAACCCCCAGTCCGCCAGGAGCTGCGCGCCGAACTCCACATGATCGATGCCCAAGTGCTGACGCTCAGCTTCCACCAGGGGCTGGCCGGACCGGTGTGCTTCCAGCGCCCGGCCATACTCGTCCGAGCAGCCGTTGGCGAGCGCCAGGCATCCGATCCGCGCCAAGAGCCCGGCGGTGAAAGCCTCTTCACGGTCAATCTTGCCGAGCTTCGCGGCCAGCTGGCGGGCGAGTGCGGCCGTGGCGAAGCTCTCGGCCCAGAACCGTCGCAGGTCGAATCCGGGGCAGCTCGGCTGAAACTCCGGCATGGCGATCGAAAACCCCAGGGCCGTCAGCTTCACCGCCCGCAACCCCAGGAGCAACACGGCGTCGCGAACGGAAGTCACCTCGCGTCCAACGCCGGCAATCGCAGAATTGGCATACTTCAGGAGCCGGCCGGACAGGGCCGGGTCAGACATGATCGCGTCCGCGACCTCGTGGACGTCGATGTCTTCGCGGCGGCACAGCTCCAACACGCGCAGAGCCGTTCCGGGAGGGCTGGGAAGCCGCTGGGCAGCCTTGAGTTGATTCAGCAACGAGTTGAACTCCGCGGTCGACATCGCGTCGGTGTCCTGGTCAGCTCTCGGTGCAGAGAATCGAGTCCTGGCGTTGCAGGATAAACTGCCCAAGCTGCGTCATGATTTGGTCCGTCGGGCAGATACCTGAGAGCGCTAACGCTTCGGCGGATTCGGCGGCAGCCCGGATCCGTTGGATCCCAAGTAGTGTTTCGACCTGCTCCTGCGTCAGGAGGCCCTTGCTGATTGCGATTTCGCCGAATGGCCGATATGCCGTCCGTTGCTCGTCGAG
>CAZDTB010000103.1:0-12332 GCA_964508075.1 uncultured Planctomycetales bacterium | reverse complement strand
ATGGGTTTGATTTCGTTTCCGGGGGCAACGTCTGATTGGAGGAGGATCATGAGAAGAGCTGGCTGTGCATTCAGCATTGTCCTGGCCTTGATGGCGCTTGCAGCGGCAGGTTACGCCGACGACCTGTCGATCTACGACGTTCAGTTCAACACGAGCGACGGCGACGCCAGCATCTACGACGGCCAGATCCACAACGTCACCGGCGGGATCGTGACGCACAAGTGGGCCGGATTTCAGACGCGCGTCTATATCCAGAACCCGGACTTCCCGGAGTGGGGCGCCATCTGCATCAAGGACTTCGAGGGCGGCGAGCTCGCCGACGCGGTGCAGCTCGGCGACTGGATCAGCTTCAGCAACATTCTGATCGAGGAATACCGCGGCACCACGTTTTTGCAATACGATCGAGTGGCCTCGCCCGACGTCGGCTTCAGCGTCGACAGCCAGGGCAACCCGGTGCCTGAGGCCACGCTGCTGACCGCGGCGGACCTGATCATCCCGGTCGATCACGCCGCCAGCGAGCCGTGGGAGAGCATGGTCGTTCGGCTGGAGGACGTGACGGTCGGAGCGATGGACCTGGGCAAGGCGGATGACAACTACGAGCTCATTCAAGGCAATGATGTCGCCTGGGGCACGGATTACATGAACGTCGATGCCGGCGGCCCCTACCATCCGTGGATCCATACCGGGGCGCATCTTGACAGCATCACCGGGCTGGTCGAGCAATACACCAAGCTGACCGACGGCTGGGATTACTACCAGTTGCTCACGCGGTACTCGGCGGACATCGTGCCCGAGCCGGGCAGCCTCGCTTTGCTGGCGCTGGGGCTGGCGCTCGGGCTACGTCGCAGATGACGGCCGACAGCAATTAAAGAATGCTCGACCTCGTGAGAAACCGAAGTCGGATCAGGAATCTCGAGCGATCTGTGCCGGTGCGATCCGGCGGGAAAGGAGCAAACGTGCATTCGATTGTGAGAGAAGTCGCCAGCGCGGTTGCGATCGCGGTCGTCGTCGCCGCGTTGGCCCCGGACGCAATGGCACAGGCCCTGAGCGTTTACGAAATCCAGTATACCGACGATCCGAACGGGACGTCGCCGTACGACGGATCGGCGGTGGACTGTGCGGGTGGCATCTGCGTGGCGAAGTTCGCCGGGTATCGACCGCGCCTGATCTTGCAGGACCCCAACGATCCGGACGAGTGGGGCGCAATCCAGGTCAAGGACTGGATCTCGCCGTTCGACATGTTCAACGAGGTGCAGGTCGGCGACTGGGTCGAGTTCACGAACATGCTGGTCGAGGACTTCCGCGGCACAACCATGCTCCACCGGCAGACCGCTTACGACCCGGAGTACACGATCGTGAGCCACGGTAACCCCCTGCCGCCGGTGTTGATGGTCTCGGCCACGGACATCCCTGCGCCCCTCTACGACCCGAACGACGACGGCTGGTACGTCGAGAACCACGCAGCCGAGAAACATGAATCGATGCGCCTGCTGGTGCGCGACGTGACCGTGACCGAGATGGACCTAGGCAAGGCCGTCGACAACTACAATCTGCAGGACGGGCAAGGTGCGAATTGCTGGGCCTCGGACTACATCAACGAAGAGGTCGAACCCTGGGATTACCATCGCTTCGTCAGCGTCGGGCAGCGTTTTTGCGGCGTCAGCGGCGTGTTCGAGCAGTACACGAACTACTCCACGGGTTGGGATTACTACCAGTTGCTCACGCTGACGTCGGCTGATTTGGCGATTTGCGGCGACGTCGACCACGATGGCGACGTCGACCTGGCCGACCTGGCCCAACTGCTCGGCAATTACGGCGTCACCAGCGGGGCCTGCTTCGAGGACGGCGACCAAGACTACGACGGCGACGTCGATCTGGCCGACCTCGCAGAACTGCTCGGCTCGTACGGGTTCACTCTGCCGTAGCCTCGCCAAGCAAGTCTGGAAAAACAGCGCGGCATCGGGATGCCACCGCGGCGCCGATGCCGTTACTCTCTCGGACACGGAGTTGCCATCATCAACTGGCGACCGGTGCCCAACGGGCGTTTTGACCCCGGTTTACCCGACTCTCTGGTGGCCGATTGCTCAGCACGCGTAACCTGACATACCGCCCCCATGCACACGACGCGCCGCTCTGGCCGCCGCTCGAGTTCGACACCGGCACAGCCCGCTTCCTGCTGTTGTCGGGACGGTCGGGATCCGGCAAGAGCACGTTGTTGCGGATCCTCTGCGGGCTGCTGCCCGGGTTTCGCGGCGGGCAACTCGAAGGCGAAGTCGAGATACTCGGGCGGCCGGCCCCGCGCCGACCCGACGGCCGCGTTGGCCTGCTCTTTCAAAATACCGACGCGATGCTGCACAGCCCGCGGGTAGCGGACGAACTGCTGGCGCGGGCCCACGCCGGACGCAGCCGGGATACCGGCGACCTGCGCCGCGGGTGGCTCGCCAGCCTCGTCGAGCAGCTCGAGCTTGACGAGTTGCTGGATCGAAAAATCGTGGAGCTCTCCGGCGGGCAGCAACAACGCGTGGCATTCGCAGCCGTCTTGGCCACCCGCCCGGCCGTCGTCCTGCTCGACGAACCGACCAGCAATCTCGATCCGCACGCGGCGGCGACGTTGGTGCGACTGGCCACCGGCTGTGCCGAGCGCTTTGGGACGCGCTTTATCGCCGCCGAGCACAAAGCGAACCATCTGCTGCATCTGGTCGACGGGGCGGTGCGGCTTGCCCCAGAGGGGGCCCGGGCCTGGTCGGGACCACCCGGCAGCGCCCCGCCTGACGTCCTGCCCGACCCGCTCAACCTGGAAGCGCTGCGAGATCTGGCCGCCGCCGGCCGACCAAGCGGCGATGGCCAACCTGTGTTTACTTGTCGGCGCCTCTCGTGTCGGCGATCGGGACGATTGGTGCTTGATGACATCAATCTCGAGCTGCGGCCGGGCGAGGTGGTCGGGTTGACGGGCCCCAACGGTGCCGGAAAAAGCTCGTTGCTCCTGGTGCTGGCCGGCGGCCTCAAGGCGACCTCGAAAAGCGAACTTGAGTGGCGCTGTCGACGAAAACGACCTGCGGGCTCCCGAGCCGGATTGCTGCTGCAAAACCCGCTGCACCAGCTGTTCTGCGATACCGTCCGCAACGAGGTCGCGCTGGCGGCGGAGAACGCCCGGCGACCCGCCGTCCAACAGCACGTCGAACAACTGCTCGCGGCGGCCGACCTGTCGCCTTTGGCCGATCGCGCGACCCTCTCGCTGTCGTACGGCGAGCAACAGCGCACGGCCCTGGCGGCGGTAATGTCGGGTGATCCTGCCACGATCCTGCTCGACGAGCCGACCCACGGCATGGATGCCGACCGTCTCGACCGCCTCATCCGTTTCGTGCTCGAGGTGCGGCGGAATGGGACAGCGTTTATCATCGCGTCGCACGACCGTTCGCTCCTGGAGGCGTTCTGCGACCGCGTGCTGCTATTGCGTGATGGAAAACTCGACTAATACAATCAGCTCGCCGGCACAGGCTCAGTGGATCGCCGTCGTCGCGGTCTTCGGGGCCGTCTGGGGTGGGGCGGAAATCTCGCTCGGCGCGATCCTGCGCTCCGCCTCGATCCCGATGCACGGAACACTGATGACCGGCATCGGCATCATCATCATGCTCGTCGCCCGCCAGACGCTCTCGGCCGGCGGGCGGCAGGGTCGTGGCATCTGCCTGGCAATCGGAGTCGTCGCCGCTGCCATCCTGCCGATGTCTGTGACGCGTGGGATGGTCTGGGCGTTGGTCGGCATTCTCGCGGAGGCCGCTTGTCTCGAAGCGATCCTGTGGCCCGGACGTCCCGGGAGATGGCGCTTTGCCGTCGCAGCGGTGATCGCGGCGCTCATCCCACTCGCGCAGGTGCTGACGACGCTGGCGGTGCAGTTTGGGCCCGCGGTTCTGAGCGAGTTTCGCGAGGTCCTCCTGGTCAAGCAGGGTGGTGCCAGACTGGGCCTCGCGGGCCAAACCGCCGGCACGCTGCTCGCATTGATTGTCGTTGCATCCGCCGTATTCGGCCTGTTCTGCGGAACCCTCGCATGGTCACTCGCCAGACAGATTCTCAAACGGCTCGGTCGCGCGCCCGCGTGATCGTCGCCCTCGGCTTGGGTGCTGCGGCGCTGGTGGCAACGCTGCTGATGGATTGGCCAAGGCTACTCTGGCCGGCCGCGCTGGCGCTCGCGACGCTGGCCATGCTCGACCGCCGACAAATCCGCGCGCTCTTCAACAAATGGCTCTGGCTCGGCCTCGCTCTCGCCGTCGTCCTGCCCATCTGGCTCATCGGCACGCCTGGCGAGACCGACGCCCCGCAGCCCGGCGGCGGCACACACGCCCTGACCGCCGGTATAAGCATGGCGGTCCGAGTCCTGACGACACTCGCCGTCATGCTTCTGATCGGTGGCTGCATCGCACCCGCTGCCGTCAGTCGATTCCTCGCACGATTCATCGGCAAGGACCTCGGCCTCGCTTGCGCGATCGGCGTCAACCTCCTGCCAGCGGTGCTGGAGATTCTGCGGCGGACAACCCTGGCCCTCAAACTCCGCGGTGGGTTTGAACGGCATCGGCTGGCAAACCTCAAACGCCTGGCAACCGCCGTCGGTGTCCAGACCGTGCGCCTGACCGAGGACGTCGCCGAGGCTCTGCTCCTCGCGCAAGCGACCGGACGGCGATCTCCCGATGCTGAAACCTCCAACGAATCGGGAGAGCTGAAGCCGTGAGCCTCGCCCTGCTGATCGGCGACCGTCAGTCCGGCAAGACGTCGACCTGTCGGCGGCTGGCGGCATCAGCTCGTGTCCGCGGACTGACCGTGGGTGGCATCATCGCCCCGGCGATATACGAGCAAGAGAGCTGCGCAGGGTATGATGTCGTCGACCTCGCCACCAACCGTTCGACCCGTCTGGCGGCCATCGACGCCACCGGCGTGGAACACGTCGGCTGCTTTGGCTTCCTCGTGGACGGCCTGGCGCTTGGAAAGGCCGCTCTGCAGCACGCCGCTGAGATCCCCCACGACTTGGTGATTGTTGACGAGGTCGGTCCGCTGGAGCTGTCCGGCGGCGGGTGGTGCGCGCAACTCGATCCCTTGACCCGCCACGACGGACTCACGCTCTTCACAGTCCGCCGCAGTCTCGCGACCGAAGTGGCGCAGCGCTGGAACGTCCCGCCAGGGCAGTGTCACGATCTGGCCGACGGTGCGGACGCGATCATCGAACGTTTGATTCAAGTGATTGAAACATAGCGGGCATTGCGATTCGGGCACGCGCGATCGACTCACGGCTGACACAGCCGTGCCACACACAGAAGACACCGGGTGGCACGGCCGTGTCGGCCGTGTAGCCGTGGACGTGAATACGTCGAACGCTTAGCCCGGATAATTCACCGCAGAGCACGCAGAGATCGCAGAGAGGTGATAGAAAAGAGGTTAGCGAAGCCGACGCAGAAGGACAGGTGATACACACTGTCAAAACGAAACGCACTCGGATTCTGCCACAACTTCTGTCTCAACAACACTCTGCGCTCTCCGCGCTCTCTGCGGTATGAATAGTCCGGGTTAGATCTGTTGGTCAAGCCCGTCGATCCGTCGTGGGTGCGTGTACACCGTCGCCCGGTGGCCGCGGACAAAGCCGCACAGCGTGATGTTGCAGCGCTCGGCGGCTTCGATCGCGAGCGACGACGGCGCCGAAACGGCGACCATTATTTCGAGACCGGCGCGGACCGCCTTGGCAACCAGTTCCAGACTCACGCGCCCCGACAGCATGGCCCCACAACCGGCCAGCGGCAGATTCCGCAACAGGCACTTGCCGATCGCCTTGTCCAGCGCGTTGTGCCGCCCGATGTCCTCCGCTACCGCGAGCAGCTCACCGTCGGCGTTGAAGATCCCCGCCGCGTGCGTACCTCCGGTGCTGGAGAAGATATGTTGTCGATGACGCATCGCCTCAGCGACGGTTCGCAACCTGGTCGGCGAGACGCGCAGTGTGTCCGCGCAAGCGGTGTCGCCGGCCAGGAGCTTGTCCACATTACGGCTTCCGCAGAGCCCGCAGGAGCTGGTCACGATCAGGTTCCGAACGCCCGCCTCCTGCCCCGGGTCCTCCAGACGCAGGCCGATAGTCTGCTGATCCGGGCGATACGAGCAGTCCACCACATCGTCGATCGACGAGATCAGCCCCTCGGAGAACACGAAGCCGACCGCCAGGGCCTCAACGTCGCACGGTGTACACATCACCGCGAAGTTCCCGACGTCTTGCACCATGATGGTCAGAAGCTCCTCGACCACCACGTCGCACGGGTCGCGAACGGCCGTGCCATCTTCGGTCGAGATGCGCAGCGGCTCGACCTGGCGGACCCCCGGGTTTAATCGGCTCGGATGGCGCCGATGCTCAGCTAACACTTCGCAGACGGCGTCGCAGAGCCCGCCGGGCCTTAGCTTGCGACGCAGGACCTCTTTCCAATCGTCGATCATGGCCGACGAACCGACTTGCAGATGCGCCTTGGACCGCAACAGGCCCACGTCGTCGCGAAAGTCCGTCTCCCCGGGTATGCCCTCGACAAAGATGATGACGCCACCCCGACCCCGACGCGCCAGCTCGTTGGACTCGACCACGATGTGCTCGCACGTCTCGGGGCAGCTCTCGATGAAACCCGCCAGCTCCGCATCGGTGCGAAACAGGTTCTCCGGCTTGCCGGGCTTCTTCGTACCGCAGCCCTGTTTGCCGTAGACGGCGTTGGGCAGAACCTCGCACAGCCTCTCGGCCAGGTGGGTCTTTCCAACGCGCCGTCCGGCCCCGCAGATGACCCACGTCAGCGCCATCAGAAACAGCCAAGCTCGCAGACCTTGATCTTGATCTCCAGATGGTTCGCGAGCTGGCCCACCTGACGAATTTCCACTCCGAGCCGCTCGGCCATCTGGTGCGCCGTCAGGCACGCGATCCAACCACCGGCCTGAAGCGTGGAAACGGAGCTTTCCTGCCTGTCCTGACTCTCAACCACTCGGACGGTCGCCTCGCCGATCGTGACGACCTCGACCGGGATCGACTCGGCCTCGAGGAAGGCAACCAGCGACTCCGCCAGCGCCTCAGGCGCACCCAGTGTAGCTTGCATAAGTCCATCTCCTTACAGGTCTTAGCCACAGGCTACATACGGCAATCCGCGCGCGCAGCCTTCCTTTTCGGCGAGCAAGTCAAGGTGAAGCGTCGCCGTTTCCTCGACGACCGGGATAAACGGCCGACCGGCCGGCAGCTTGCGCGTGTCGATCGTCTTGATGTAGCGTTTACACTTGTCGCAGCTCTCGATCCAGCGCGGATCAGACTCACTCGGGCGCACAAACGTGAGCGCGTCGGTCTTCTCGTTCCCGCAGTGCGGGCAGGCCAGGCGCTTGAAGCTGTAGCTGCTTCCACACAATGAGCAGAACAGCGTACGCTTGCCCTCCTCCCCCGCCAGCATGGCCAACGCCGCTGGCGAGCCGCACAAGGCGCACCCGCCGGTATCGGTCGCCGTTGGCGAGGCGCCGCCGACGTTCCGCGCGGCCACGGCGACAAACGGTGCCGCCAATGTGCGTCCCACGAATAGCAGCGCGTCGGCGGAGATGTCGAGTCGCTCACTCAGCAACTCCAGGTATTCCCGATCAGGTCCGAAGGCCGTCGCGCGAACCAGCCCGTCAAGCAGAGTCGGGTCTTCCTTCGCAGCAGCCGCCAGCCGCGGCACCTCTCCATCGTCGTCGCCCGGCCCTGCCACCGTGTCGCGAAGCGCCTCGCAGAGCGATGCTAGCAGCTCGCGATCGAACGCGACTGTTTCAGCGTCGAGGGCCGGCACCCGAGGTTTTCCGTTCGGTTTCCGCTCCGTTTGCCGCAACGACTTCTCCAACGTTTCGCGTACCGCCCACTGGGCCTTGAGCAGACCGGCGCGGAAGCGGACGTAATCCTCGGCAATGTGCTGCTGCCCGATGAGGGCTTCGAGTCCCTCAACCGCCTCAGCCAAGCCATAGCTCGGACTGCCGTCATTTCTCTGGGTCACTTGCCATCCTCCTGCACGCGGGCCGGTCGGCCCGCACCGGCAGGCCCGCAGCGTAGAATACTCGAAAGTCCGGTCGGTGTGTGCCAATTCCGGCGCGACCAAGCGGCCGAATTAGACGCAACCCCCGGGCCCGCGGGTGGCTTTCCCGCGCCGGGGGTCGCTGCCTGTCTTGTACGCTGCTCTCGACCTAGAAGCCGAACATCTCCTCGTAGGAACGTGAGATCGCCTCGGCCTCGTCTGGCGAGATCTTCGAGCCGGGTTTGGCGATCATCTCGCGGATGATCTGCATGCGCTGCTCGGCCGACTTGATCGCCAACAATCTCAGCTTGTCAGCCCCGTGGCACTGCGCGCAGCGCAGCAGGGCCAGCGAACCGTGGATCTTGGCGAACTCCTGGTCGGTGAAGCCGGTGTCCGGCAACGCCCCCATGTGCGCCAGGGCCTGGTCGATCTTGCCGGGCATGTTGTGATGCGGGCCGGCAAACTTCCTCTCGGTATGACAACTGGTGCACTTGTCCTCATGAAAGAGGGTCAGCTTCGGGGCGGCCACGTTCATCAAATCCTGCTTGGTAGCCAGAACATCCTTGAGACCTTGCACCTCTTGCCGGGTGTCCATCACCACGCCGCAGAGAATGATGACCAGCAGCGCGTTGAAAATCCCCACGAAGCCGACCACGAAACGGAATCGAGCGTCCATCGAATTCCTCCAATCAACGGTACCGGAGCACAAGGCCTCCGACCACCTATGTCCCCGCTGCCTGGGAGTGCTCCTCTTCGAAAATCGGGAAGTTCCGGCACAGAGTCAGATATACCAGAATCCCAAGCGAAACGATCCCGACCGATATCGCGATCTCACTCCAGGCCGGGTAATACGTCGGCCAATACCCACCGGAAATGCCGGTCACCGCGACGTTCAAGCGGTTGACGACCAGCCCCACCACGACCATCAGACCGGCCCAGAACAGGCCCCGACCCGAGGCGATACCTTCCGGCGTAAGCAGAATCGCCAGCGGGATCAGCAAGCCCAGCACGACCTCGATCCAGAACGCGATCGACTGCGGTGTCATCACGAGCACTTCGGCACCGACGCCCCGCACCACCAGGTCGATTCCGCGGAAGGCCAGGTAGATCAGGATCAACCAGCTCAAACCCTTGCCGATACCTTGCAGCAGGTTGAGTTCCAGACCACGGCCGAAGAACTTGGAGCTCAACGTGGACTCGACGATGATCATCGCCAGCCCCGCCATCACCGCGGATACGAAGAACATCACGGGCAGCGTTGGGGAATACCAGATCATGCTGAGCTTATGCGGAACCATCAGGAACAGCGTCCCCAGCGAGCTCTGGTGCAACGTCGAGAAAATAATGCCCGCCATGATCAGCAGGGTCGGCACCTTGACATCGCGGCGGATCGCCCCACCCCGAACCGCCAGCTCGAAGATCACCAGGACCGCCGCGATTATGACCGTCCAGGTCCCGGAGTGCGTGAGAAACCACGCAAACATGACCAGCAGGATGATCGCGACCAGCGGCATCAGATTCATCCAGGCCCGGATGGCGCCGCTCATCTTGTAGCGTTCGAACAGAACCGGCAGGAATTCGAGAAACAGCACGGTCGTGTACAGCATCACGCACCAGCCGACCTCGAACATCGGCGACTCGTGGTGGTGGAAGATGATCATATCCCAGATCATCCATGGCCGGCCCAGGTCGATCAACAGGCCCCCGATGAACATCAGGTAGCCGAGGAACGCCGTCAGGATCGCCGGACGCACCAGCGGGTGGTACTTCTCACCGCCGAAGATGTGCACCACGGCGGCGATCACGAAGCCGCCGGCGGCCAAGGCGATACCGGCCAGGATGTCGAAGCCGATCCAGAGCCCCCAGGGGTAGCCCTGGTTGAGGTTGGTAACCGAGGCGAGCCCGGTGGCAAAACGGTAGATCGCGAGGACGATCCCGAGCACGACGAGCACGAACAGGATAAAGCTGCCGAACCCGAATCTTCCTTTCACTTCGGTACTCATGGTAGCCTCCTATCCACGCGCCGCGGGCTCTTCGCCCCGGGTCCGGTTCCGGAATTTGTAGCTGACACCGAGTATGAGCGCGGCTCCCACCATCACCGCCGGAATGGCCTTCATCGCCGGCTCGACGTTGGTCGCTAAGGTCTGTTTGGGAATGTCCGTGATGTAGCCCAGCTCCTCGAACGGCACGCTCGAGATGTGCAGTACGCACGTCCCGCCGGCCTCTTCCAGGCCATAGATCTGGTGCAGATACTTGCTGGGGTTTTCAGCAATTCTGCGCTGGGCTTCGTGGATCATGTCGTCGCGCTCGCCGAATTCGATCGCGGCGGTGGGGCAGGTCTTGGCACAGGCCGGAATCTCGCCCATCGTCAGCCGATCGGCACACATATTGCACTTGGTGATGTAAGGATTCGGACTGTCGAATTCGAAGCGCGGCACCAGGAATGGACAGGCCAGCATGCAGTAGCGGCAGCCGATGCAGATGCCCTTGTGGTAGACCACCGGCCCTTCCGGGGTCTTCTCGAGCGCCCCGACCGGACAGGCCGAGGCACACGCCGGTTCGATGCAGTGCATGCACTGCTTCTTGCCGAAGACCCACTCGAAACGACCGTTGATCTCGATCTCATTGTAGGTGACCAGACACCACGTGTCCTTGCTCAAGTCCTTGGGGTTCTGGTAACCGGGCCCGCCGAAGAACTCGGTCTTTTCGGCAGGCCGCTTGTTCCATTGCTTGCACGCCACCTGGCAGCCTCGGCACCCGGTGCAGCGAACGGTATCAATCAGCAGCGCTTTCATGCCGTCACCTCCTTTCTGCCTTTCTCAATCCGGCAGAGGAAGGCTTTGTACTCCGGAATCATCGTGTTGGCGTCGCCGACGTGCGGCGTGAGCATGTTGGCGCTGTCGCCGGTCGCCAGACCGTTGTAGCCCCAGTGCCAGGGAATGCCGATCTGATGCACATACTTGCCGCCGACGAAGAACGGTTCGAAGCGGTGGGTCACGAGCACCCGGGCTTCAAGCGTGCCGCGTGTGGTGATGACGCGCGCCCAATCCCCGTGCTTGATGCCCTTGGCGCGGGCGAGGTCGGGCGACATCTCGACGAAGACGTTTGGCATCAGCTCGACCAGCCACGGCGTGTTGCGCGACATGTTGCCCGCCTGCCAGTGCTCGCTGACACGGTAGGTCGTAGCCACGATGGGATACTCGGCCGGATTGCCGATCAGGTCGGGCTCCCAGACCTTGATGGCCGGATTGTACTGCTGGGCGGACATCGGGTTCATGATCGGGCTTTCGAGCGGCTCATAGTGCTCGGGGAAAGGCCCGTCGTTCAAGCTGGTGGAGAACAGGCAGGCCACACCCTCGGGACGCATGATGAACGGTCGCTTGGTGCTGTCGTTCAGCGTCCCGTCCGGGTTGAGCATGGGAGGCCAGCCGCCGTCGGGCACATCGCCTTCCCAGCCCCCGGCGCCGTCTTTCAGGGCCGGGTTCCAGCGTATGACCCACCGCTTGGAATCCCAGGGCTGGCCGTGCAGATCGACCGAGGCGCGGTTATAGATGATGCGGCGGTTGACCGGCCAGCACCATGACCAGTTCGGATAGAGGCCGATCTGATTGATCGCATCCTCCTTTCCGCGCCGGGCCATCTTGTTGTCTTCCTTGTTGGGCCCGGTGTAGGCGTTGCAATAAAGCCAGTTGCCGCTGAGGGTCGAGCCGTCGGCCTGGAGGTAGGCGAAGCTAGGCACCTGGTCGCCGGCCTTGAACTGCTTGCCGTTGACCTCGCAGTCGCGCGTGAACCGGCCGTTGATCTCCTTGGCGACCATGTGGATGTCGGGCTCGCCGTGCTCGTCGACGTTGTAGTTCCAATCCAGATGCAGGATCGGATCGAGGAACTGTCCGCCGTCAGCTTCGTAGGCCGCCCTGACCGCCTGCACCAGCTTGGTAACGATGGCGGCGTCGCTGAGGGCCTGGCCCGGTGGCTCGGCGGCCTTATACCGCCACTGCGCCCACCGCCCACTGTTGACGACGCTGCCTTCTTTCTCCATCGAGGCCGCCGCCGGCAGCAGGAAAACCTCGGTCTGAATCTTCGACGGATTCACCCCGGGGCGCTTCCAGAAAACGGACGTGTCGGACTCGAAGATGTCGACCGCCACCAGCCAGTCGAGCTTCTCGAGGGCGTCGCGCTCCTTTCGACAGTTCGGCCCGCCGACCGCGGGGTTCTGTCCGAAGCAGAACAGTCCCTTGATATTGCCCTCGTACATCGACTCGAACATCGTCGGCACGTTCAATCTGTTGGAAGCTTGCCGGG
>CAZDTB010000102.1:9084-12394 GCA_964508075.1 uncultured Planctomycetales bacterium | reverse complement strand
GGGGGCGGCTGCTAAGGGGTGGTGGGTGCGCGTCAATCTGGGTAGCGCCGGGGCGATCGAGTCGGCGCGGCTACGGCGCGGCCTCGGTAAGTTTCTGTGCCAACTGCCGTGGCCAAGGCACATTGGCCGCCAGCTTGACGCGCAGGTGCAACAGCGCCGTTTGCAGTTGCGGATCGACGTCGGGGGCTTCGAACGGATCGCTGCGCAGCAGCTCGATATCTTCGTCCGAAAGCAGGTCGTCTTCTGCGTCTTCCGGTCCCTCTTCCTCAGCCTTCAACGCCGCCAACTCCTGCTCACGCGTCTCTTGGTCCACTTCCTCTTCCGGCTCATCGCCGTTGTGGATGATGAATGCTCTGCGCTGGCGGTCGAGGACCTTGACGGCTTCTTTGGGGGTCAGCTCGAGCACCCAGTCCGGCGCGACGCCCCATTCCTTCGCGTCAGGGTCCTTGTGAGGCGACTCGCCATTGGGCAGGTAGTACTTGGCGGTGGTCAGCTTGAGCCGCGCCTTGGGTTTTTGCCGGTGGAACAAGCCACTCTGGCCGTCCAGGCCGTAGACGCGCTGCACACTGCCCTTGCCGAAAGTACGCTCGCCGAGCACCATCGCCCGGTCATGGTCCCGCAGACAGCCGGCCAGGATCTCGGACGCGCTGGCGCTGTGCTCGTTGACGAGCACGACCAGCGGCAGTTCGGCGAAGCGCGCCTTGCCGGTCACGGGCAGCGTATGCGCATCCTCGGCACGCCCGTCCGTCTTGACCACCTCTCCCTGACGCACGAAGGTGCTGACCGTCCCCACCGCGGTCTCGAGCAGCCCGCCCGGGTTATAGCGCAAGTCCAGAATCAGGCCTTGCATGCCTTGGTCCTTGGCGGCGCTGAGCGCGCCCAGCAACTCGTCGTTTGAATTCGGGTTGAAGTTGGTCAGGTGGATGTAAGCGACGCCGGCCTGGTCGTCGAGCATGAAGTTCCAGTGCTCGGCGTCGATCCGCTCGACCCCGCGGATCGAGGTCAGCTCGATCGGGCGGCGCGTGAGCGTGAAGTCGATCGGCTCGCTCTTGCCGGTGCGGTAGATCGTCAGCGTGACCTTGGTACCCGGGTCACCCGTGATCTCGCGTACCGCCTTCTCGGTCGTCCAGTTCTTGGTCGACACCCCGTCAACCGCGATGATCAGGTCGCCTGGTTGAATCCCCTTTTCGAGCGCGGGCGAGTTCTCGAGCGGCGTGACGACCTTGAGACGACCGCTGATCTCGTCAATCCCCAACTGGATGCCGACCCCGACGAAGTTCCCCACCATCATCTTGTCGAACTCGGTCGAGTCTGCCGGCCAGACGATCGAGGTGAAGTCGTCCAGTTGCCCGACCACCCCCTCCATGAATTCGATGATCAACAGCCCGCCCGGCAGCGAGATGCTCTTGCGGTTCTCCTGCTCGATCGTGTTATAGAGCGCGATCAGGTCCTGGTACGTATACGCGACGCGACTCTTCAACGCCTGACGCTCGGTTTCCAGCTTCCCCAGAAAATACTCGCGCGCCATCGGGTCGGCGATGCCGTCAAAATCGTCGGCGGCGTCGGATCCTTTGTACAACTTAGTCGTGTTGCACAGCGCCACCAGGTTATCCAAACCCCCTTCGGCCATCTTCTTGAAGTCCGGCTGGTCGTAGTAACTCTCCTTGATCAGCCGCAGCGCACGGCGCAGCAGATCGGCATTGACGTCCTTGATCCGGCGCTCGACGTCGGCGCTGGTCTCGTAGATCAGCTCCAGCCGGGCGTGCCGCCCCGCCCGCTCACGCAGCGATTTGACTTCCTCGTCGTCGTCGTTGATGCGCGCCAGCATGAGGTAGTAGGAGAGCGCCTTCATCCAGCGCTCACTCCGAGCGTATTCCTCCGCCGCTGCAAGCGCTTTCGGCCGCAACTCCTGCATCAACGGTGACGTGGCGAATGCCTGCTCATCATTGGTGTAAGCCGCCGCTTGCCCGGCGAAACTGAGCGCGAGGTACACCCTCTTCCGGGCGGCCTGGTCCTGACCCTCCTCAGTCAGCTTCTTCGCCTCGGCCAGTTGCTCCCGGGCGTGCTCGATGTTCCACTCGAAGGTTTGCTGCCGCAACTGCTCGCGTGAGCTGACGACGTTCTGGTATGAATCCAGCCAGTCGTTGACCTGCTCGATCTGCTCAGGCGGCGTCTCGCTCTGCAAGAGCTGCCCGATCACGGCCTGTCCGGCTTCGTAGTCGCCGCGCAGGATTGCCCAGTACGCTGACCTCAGCGACTCATCCGCCGCGGTGGCAGCGACAACCACCCACCCGAGCAAACACGTCAATAACCAGCTCGATTTACGCGAAAGCCTCATACCCGTTCCTTTCGGTTGGGAAAATACCGTTCCTGTCGTTCTGTGGAAGAGCACTTAAAGCGCCTATCAAAACCGGTGGCACGGGCGTCTCGCCCGTGTCGTCACCGGCGGGACACCGGTGCCACGCTGGTTGTGTTAGGGACTTAAGTTCCGTCCCTACCCCAAGTTTACAGAATTATACGACCGCCGGGACCGTTGGCCTACCTCAGAAAATCGTTTCGCCTGCGCTGAGACGGCCACGGAACCTCTGCAAACGCCGCTTCACGCTGCCTTTATCCGGCATCCGTCTCGCTGTTCTTGTACACTCCAGCGCGCCGAATGGTTGCCGGTCCGGGAAAAACGCGCATGATGCAGCACATGGAAACCGTCCGCAGAAAATCGGCTGTCTCGGCTACGCCGGCCACAACGACATCTTCGGACGCGGTCCTCGGCATCGATCCCGGCCTGCAACGCACGGGCTACGCCATTCTTGCTCCACAGCCCGGCCGCGAGACTTGCCGGGTCGTTGAAGCCGGCGTTATCCGCCTCAACCCGCGACAGCCTCTGGAATCTCGCCTGGTCGAGTTGGAGAACAGCCTTGCGGAGCTGATCAGCACGCACCAGCCTACCGTCCTGGCCTGCGAACAGCTCTACGTACACTATAAGCATCCGCGAACGGCGATCATCATGGCTCATGCGCGCGGCGTCATTCTCGCCCTCGCTGCCCGCCGTGGACTCGAGGTCATCCACGTTGCCGCCACGCATGTGAAAAAATACCTCACCGGCAGCGGGCGGGCCGGTAAAGCCCAGGTCCAGCGCGCCGTTGCGGCAACGCTGAGCCTGCCAACCATCCCCGAGCCGGACGACGTTGCCGACGCATTGGCGGTCGCCTTCTGCGGCCTACGCCTGCGCGAAGCCAAGCCGCGCGACACCGGGCTACGCGACGGCGAGGGAGGGCAAGGTGTTCCCAAGGGAAGACGCAGTGGCCTCAAG
>CAZDTB010000102.1:0-9074 GCA_964508075.1 uncultured Planctomycetales bacterium | reverse complement strand
TGGCTCTTTCCTAGCCGCCGCCGCCACCACGGGAGGCCCGTCGTGATCTGTCGGCTGACCGGACGGGTCGTGAACGTCGGCGAGCAGGCCGCGCTGGTCGAGGTTGGCGGGCTGTGTTACGAAGCGCTCGTGCCGGCCTCGTCGCTGCCGGAGCTGGAGCGTCTGGTCGGCGAGGAGATCACGCTCTTCACGATTCAGTACTTCGAGGGCAACCCCACCGGCACCAGCATGGTTCCGCGCATGATCGGCTTCCTCCGCGAGACCGACCGCGAGTTCTTCAACACGTTCACCAAGGTCAAAGGCATCAGCATTCGCCGGGCCCTGCGCGCCATGGCCGTCCCGCCCCACCACCTCGCCGCCGCGATCCACCACGGCGACGTGGCGACGCTCACCGCCCTGCCGGAGATCGGCAAGAAAACGGCTCAGCAGATTATCCACGACCTGCGCGGCAAGCTTGGCCGCTTTCTGACCGAAACCGCCGCCCCGACGCCAATACGCGAGATGACCGACGCTCAAAAGGTCGCGCTGGAGATCCTCGTCCAATGGGGCGACAAGCGCCCCGACGCGCAGCGCTGGATCACCGCCGCCGTCGAAAACGACCCCAACCTCGTAGCCCCGGAGGACATCGTCCGCGCCGCCTACCGCGCAAAACACGGAGCAACGTGACCAGAATCTGAGGACTGTCAACTGATAACTGAAAACTGATAACTGAAAACTGATAACTGATAACTGAAAACTGATAACTGAAAACTGAAAACTGCCTCTAATGCCCATCGAACGCGTCTTCACTCAACCCGGACCCGACGAGGAAACCTACCTCACCTCCCTGCGCCCGCAGCGCCTGAACGACTGCATCGGCCAGGAGGCCGTCCGGCAGCAGCTCCAGATCGCGCTCGAGGCCGCCCAGCATCGCCGTGAGCCGCTCGACCACGTCCTGCTCGACGGCCCGCCGGGGCTCGGAAAGACCACGCTCGCTCACGTCATCGCCAACGAGATGAACGCCACCGTCCGCGTCACCTCCGGCCCGGCGATTACCCGCCAGGGCGACCTGATGATGGTGCTGACGCAGATGGACACCGGCGACATCCTCTTCATCGACGAGGTCCACCGCCTGCACACCGTCGTCGAGGAGTTCCTCTACCCCGCCATGGAGGACTTCCGCGTCGACTACACGACCGACAGCGGCATCGGCGGCCGCACGGTCAACTTCGCCCTCAAGCGCTTCACGCTGATCGGCGCGACCACGCGAGCCGGCATGCTCTCGCAGGCCCTCCGCAGCCGCTTCGGCCTCGTGTTTCACCTGGAGTACTACACCACCGACGAGCTGACCGAGATCGTCTCGCGTAACGCCGAGCTGCTGAAGGTCAAGGCCGCCCCCGCCGCGTTGGAGCGCCTGGCCTCGCGCGCCCGCGGCACCCCCCGCATCGTCAACCGCCTGCTCCGCCGCGTCCGCGACTACGCCCAGGTCCGCGGCGACGGCACGATGACTCCGGCGGTGGTAGACGCGACGATGGAAATCCTCCAGGTCGACACGCTGGGCCTCGACTCCCTCGACCGCGCGTACCTGATGTCCCTGATCAAACACTACGACGGCGGCCCCGCCGGCATCGAAGCCATCGCCGCCACCATGGGCCACGAACGCGACACCCTCGAAGACGTCGTCGAGCCGTACCTGCTGCAACTCGGTTTTGTAATCCGCACCCCCCGCGGCCGCGTGGCAAGACCGAAAGCGTATGAGCACTTGGATCTTACCGCCCCGAAACGGGCGGCGGATGAGCCAACGTTATTCGAGTAGGTGCGGTTTGCATAGCTGGCGCTAAGGGTGTATATTTTCACTATAGGTGTATGGAAGCGCCACGTACCGCGCTGGAGTAGGGGCCATGTCCAATTCTGAAGAACCTACCACCGAACAAGAACGAGGGAGTTGGCGCACGATACTGGTCTGGGTCGGCGTTGCCTGGATTGCCTACCTCTTGCTGTCAGGAAACGCGGACTTTGGATCCGGCGGTTTGAGCAAATCACAGAAGGACGCCGCGACGCGACAGGCGGCCTGGCTCGTCGAGCGAGAGAACCAGCTGATGAGCCAGGGCCTCTGCGCGGAGGCCGCCGAGAAACAGGCAGAGCACGACCTGCAAGTGATCCGCAGAGCGCAAAAGGGCGCGGCCCAGAAGTAAGCCTCAACCCCATGGTCTTGGGCACGATCATGTTTGAATGCCCGTCAATGTCCCCTCTGCGGTTGGATCCGCTAGCGGTCCCGCGGCGTGCGAACTCCAGCATGGCTGCGTTACGGCACGGCGTGTTACGGGAGGCCGTCCGGGTCTTTGAACACCGTTGGCCAACGTGGCCTAGAGACGGAGGATTCGTAAGATGCGAAGCGAACTCGGCGACGCCGGTACGTTTGTGGAACACGGTGATGTCGTAGGAACTGCAGCCGCTGATTTCGATACCGGCTTTCACGCCTTTGCGGAGTCCTTTGGCGTGGACGTGGACCGGCACTTCCCGGTCGCGATGTCGATTCATACAGACGATGCCGAGCTATCGGTGACAATCTACGCTGCCGACAAGCGGCAAGTTGGATCGACCCGTGAAAAGGTGGAAGGGTACGCGAAGGAACACGGCGGCAGCCTGCCAACGATCGCCTTTGACATTCACGCGACGATGGCCGATGTCCTGGACGGTTTTAGGAGGTTCAGCGTCGTGCTTAGGCTCCGCTCGAACACCATCGACACAATCGAGTACACGGAATGATTCGCACGGGCGGCGGGCGTGCAATCCGGTCACCGACGTGGGATCGACCTTACGAACCGGTGGACTTCCTTCGGCGTCCGCTTGTGAGGCGTGAGGGCATCTTCTCCCGCAACCGGCGAGCAGCGGCGCTGGCGACCGCTACTCGCGTGGGTTGCCTAAGCCTGATCGCGTTGGCTATCGTCTCGGGGTGCCGGGACACTGGTCCTCGCCGTCAGGAGCCAACCGCGCGGAAGCTCCGATCTGGGGGAGAGCGTCCCCGAATTGCGGTCTCCGTCGATGGCATTGCGGCGATGGCCGAGACCTTAGATTTCTCACGCGTAGACCAGTCGTGGTGGGTACCGGAGCCTGTCAGTGACCGTCCCCGCGTTCGGCTGCTCTCAAAGCCCGACATGAACTGGACCATAGCCTCAGTGTCCATCTTCCGCGAGGCTGGAGTACCTAAGGGGGGCCTACACGACTGTGCGCCAGGGCCCGACGAGCACGCCCACAGGATGATCGCGTCCCTGGAAGCTGCCATTCGCGAGTCGAGGGACGCGCGGCGCAGATTCGAGGCTCTGGCTGCCTGGGTAAGAGGCCACGATGAGCCGATGGGAGGCGCGGCGTCGTGGGTCATGTGGAAGCTAGTGCACGGACTCGAAGCTGATGAGCAATCCAGGCGCATGGCCCTTGGGCTTTCGGACCCCTTGACGAAGCTTATCAACGACTGGCCGGGGAGCGTTGAGGTCGAGGCGCTTTGCCGGCACTACGTCGCGACGTTGAGATGGCATTATGAAGGCGCGCGGCTTCCTGGACAGCTTCTCCAGAACCTTAGAGAGTCCATCGCAACCGGCGACGCCAAGCTCGGTTCGGCAGCCCGCGAGATCCTGGAACTGATTGGATGTTATGAAGAGCTCCATCGAAGAGCGACGCTAACGGCCGTGGACATCGCAAACCTCCTGCGCCGCTGGGGCCCCGTTGTTGCCAGCGCCTACGGCTCCGTTCCAGTCGCAGTGCTCAAGCTCAACGTCTCCGCGCGCCTGGGGGCAGTGCTTGGATGCCGCCAGAAGGGCCACGAGGCGCCCAGTAACGAGGAGGCGCAACCCGAACTCCGGGCGCTCGAGCCTGGGACCAAGTACAAAACTGTGCTCCTGCTGGAAAAGGTCAGAACCCCGGTCACCGTGGAGTTCAGAACGCGGGCAGGTCCCTTGCGCACGCCCTGATCCCCGGTGTGCTGGGCGCCATGCTAGTCCGTAGCTGAGCGGTCCGCACAGCGGCGGGTGGGATGGTCTAGCGTCGCGTCGATCAACTCTCGATCCTGCGAAAACCCTGCGGCGACGCTAGGCCGTGGTCTCCCGGCTGCTGGCGACGCTCCGCTTGCCCAGCCACGGCCTGGCGTCGCACGAGCGTCTCCGCGGAGTCCGCGCCAACCCAGAGCGACGCCAGACCGTGCCACGGCGATTCGGACACGCGTTCGATTCGAGCCGCGGAGCGGCGACTGAGCGTAGCCACGGGCGCGAGCCCGTGGTACGCCGCGCCCAGATGGCACGGAGCCCCGTAGGGGCGATTGAGACAGCTTTTGCCGGCACTGGCTGGCGAGCACCCAGTGGCACCCGGCCGTGTTCTGCCGGCACTCCCAGGCAAGCTGCCAGTGGCACCTGCGCTCAGTCGCCCCGCCGGGGCTCTTACTCTGCTTTGTCATGCAACCTCAGGGCCACGCCCTGGGCTGCTCTCAAACGTCCCTGCGGACTGCTCGCCTCGGCCCGTTTGAGACTTAGAGTTCCGAACACGAATAGGGTGGCACCGGCGTCCCGCCGGTGATGACACGGGCGAGACGCCCGTGCCACCCACTCTTGATCGGCGCTCTTAAGGGTTGCAGGCCGTGCCATAATTGCTCAGCAACGCCGCCAGGTCGGACAGGTCGACGTCGCAGTCTCCGTCCACATCGCCGGACTGGTAGACGATGACCTCTTTCACAACCGAGCCGACCCACTCGTCGAACGGCGGCTGATCGACACTGCCCGCCGGGCCGAGCGTGATCTCCCACTCCTGGGCACCGGTATAGTCGCCCGGGCCGAACGGCGAAACCGCGTTCGCCAGAGTGTCGGCGACGGCGTCCGTCAGCTTGTTGAGGATGATCGCGTAGTTGTCGATCTCCCAAGCCACATGATCGGTCGAGCTGACCTTGTACACGGCGCTGGCAATACAGTTGGTTCCGCCCGGTCCCGGATCGGTAACGAGCTGGATGTGGTTGTCGACCCCGGCGATCACGGCGGAGTCGTTACTGGCAGTGCCGTTCAGATCCATGTCGTTGTACGAGAAGAACGCCAGATCGACGCGGTCGGACGTCAGGTTGCGGATCTTGATGGCGATGACGATCTCGCAACGGGCGCAGACGGGCGGCACCGCGCTCAAGCAACTGATCGTATACTCCAGGTCGAACAGCAGCGCGTCGGGGATGGCTCCATCGGCGATCGGCTCTTTGTACACCAGCCGGGCGCGGTTGTTGTTGTTGCTGGAGTAGATCAGCGTGGACAGCGCGTACTCGCGCGTGTCGCCCAGGCCGCGATACCAGAACCAGTTCTGGAAGATGTGGTCGTTAACGCCGGTGAACAGGTCGGCGATCCCGCCGTTGCCGGTAAGGCGCTCACCGGCCAGGTTCTGTAGGTTGTAGATGCACGTGCCGTCCTGGATCGTGATCCCGGGCGGCGGACCGGCTGCCGCCACGTCCAGAGCATCCACACTGTCACCCTGGAATGGGAGGCCGGGGGGCGACGGGATCAGCCCCAGCGATCCCGAAGGCGCATACACCGCGAACGCACCAGTGAAGTCGGTGAAGAAGATGTCGGCGGCATCCAGGCCGTAGATCTGGAGCGAGATCGAACCGGGCGCGAGGCTGAACAGCGCGTAATCGATGAACGGCTCAATCATGCCCGGAGCATTTGGATCCGACACAGGACGCGGCTTCAGGTTGTTGTCGTACACCACCAGCGCATCGATCGAGTCCTCGTAGAAATCCAGCCCCATCAAGAACGCGGGCGCGTAGGGAACGGCCAGCGCTCCCCCGTCACCGGCTGCCACGGCGAGGATGTCGGCCGGCGACAATCCCATCGGAAGCGCCTCATCCGGGTAGAGCGTGAAGTACGTGTCGACGTCGAACAGGAAGTCGCCGTTCGCGTCGAAGGTGACGATGTTATCAAAGCTCTCGAGGTTGTCGTGCTGACCGGGTGTGATGATCGGCGGCGGAACCGGTACGCCGGGCGGCACGATTCCAGCCGACGTGAGCAGGCCAAAGAACGAATCGTCGAAGGTCAGGCCATTGCCAGGGAAACCCCCGGAAATCGACGGCAGCCATCCCGCGAACGGTCCGGGCGGGAGACCGACGAAGAAGCCCGGCGAAAAATAAGTGTGCGTGCCCGTGTAAATGTCGCCGTGTGCCTGGCCGTTCACTGCCTCCGCCCCCACGGCGGTGCCGGCGACACCTATCGTGACCCGGTCAACGCTGAAATCGAGCGCAATGTCCAGGCCGTTGTCCACGTGGTGGCTGGAAAACGAGTCAACGTAGAACCCATTCGGGCCTGGATGCTGAATGGCCGGGCCCGGCGACAGCCACGCCCCGTCGCCCATCGGGCCGATGAAGCCCAGCGAGGGAGACGGTGCCAGCGGCGGCCCCAGCATGCCGTACGGGTCTTCCGCTCCGAATCCGAAGCCGGGAGGGGCCCCGGGGACGATGGGAGCCGCGGGACAGTCATCCAGCCCAAAAGTCTGACCGGGGGCGCGATCGACGACGGCGGCCAGGAATACGGCGGCCAGCACGGCCGAACATCCGACTCGCGCGAGCCGAGCGTGGGCCACAAGTGCTGGTGTAGCTCTGCGTAGACACAACATGATGCACTCTCCTTTGCGAGATGTGAATAGACATGGGGCTTCGCTGCCCCTCCCTTACACCGTATTATACCCCCGCTTTGGTGAGATGTGGGCTCGATTCCCTGCTACTCGGGAAAACGCTCCGATCCGATAACGACACCGTACCTGTGTGTTTCGCGATCGTCGGGGCTGCCCGCGGTTGGCATAGCTGCCCCGCACTGCTCCGAAGATCGGCGTGGGGGACTGCGGATCTCGGAACCGCATCGGGCTATGCCACCGCTGATTCATATCCTTCCGATTCTGGAGAGCCATGCACGGCTAACCCGGCTGAGCTATGATGTAAGTCATTCGGTTCGGGACGCGCCCGGCGGGGGCGCGCATTTCAGGAACCTCGTTCGAGGAGCAAGACGTGGCCGCGTATGTCATTCTCAGCAAGCTTTCGGCGGACGCCATGAAGGATCCGGGTGACTTTCGTCAGCTCGGCGAAACGGTTGCTCAGAAGATTAAGGCCGAGTGCCCTGGGGTTCGCTGGAAGGACAGCTACGCCCTGATGGGCCGTTATGATGTGGTCGACATCGTCGAGGCGAACAGCGCCGCCGAGGTCGAGAAGGCCGCGATGATCATCCGCTGCTATGGTCACGCGACCACCGAAACGATGCATGCCACCCCGTGGGAGGAGTTCCTCGGGAGCATGTAAGATTCAGCACGGGCGTGATCGCAGTTGAATGGCACGCAGGTCAGGTCACCCTTCAGCCGGGCCGGATACCGTTTTCGGGACCGACCGGTCACGCCAGGTGCGCTCGATCCGGTAACACCGCTTGCACAGGTGCCGGTGCTCGCTGACGCTGTAGACCACGCTGAACAGATTGCCGCACCGCGTGCATGCGCCCCGGAACACCTGTGGCAGCAGGCGGCCCTGTTCGTCGCGCGACTCCCTGCTGACGACAGCGCTCGAGCTGGAGCCGAACCGGGAACAGCTCCCATGAAGGCTCCGAGCGTGCGGCGGCCACTTGGCCCGTCACTAGCTTCCTACGGAATCGGCGCGCGTGCCCCGCAATGTAAGCCCCCGTTTTTTTGGGAAGCCGGCAATACGCCATACGCATTCGAACAGGAGGATTCTTCTCGCGCGGGTCCCTCGGCCCCACGAACCGGTGCCCCATCCTCGGCGACCGGCGGCGGACGGCCCGGCCCGGCGAACCCAGATTGGAGCCCCCCTGCCGATGCGAATCGGCGAGGCCGGAACCGGCTGCCTCGCTAGGGCAACCGAATCACAACTCCCAACCCTTGCGGTACTCGCGCTGCAGGTAGGCGTTTGCCTCGGGCACGTTGGTGACCTTCATCTTCACGGGATCCCAATCGATCCGCTGTTGGGCGCGCATCGCCACGTTCCCCAACAACACGGTCACGGTCAGCGGGGCGGCATAGTCGAAGTTCGAGCCCGGCTTCGGGCCGCCCTTGCACGCCGCGATGAACTCCTGGTGATGCCCGATCGAACGCGGCAAGCGTTTCGGCGGGCGCTCGTAGGCCTGCATCTTCGATTCGGGCAGAATGCGCAGTCCCCCCGCTCCGTGCGCACCGCAGATTAGCTTGCCTTCGTCGCCGATGAACAGCGCGCCGCCGCACTCGTTGCCCATCCGGAGTCCTTCCTCGAGTTCATGGGGCCTTTCGGGCATCAGGCCGCCGTCGTACCAGGTCAGCTTGAGCGGCGGCCGGTTGCCGCGCGCGGGGAACCGATAGCGGATGATGGACGCCCGCGGATAGCTTTCGGTGTTGAACTCCTTGTCCCAGTTCAACCCCTCGGGCACAAAGGTGGAGAAGCTGGCCTCGACGCTGGTGGCGTGCGTCAGTTCAAGCGCATAGAAGATAGGATCGAGAATGTGGCAACCCATATCGCCGAGGGCGCCCGTGCCGAAATCCCACCAGCCGCGCCAGGTCGCCGGCAGATACGTCGGGTGGTACGGACGCTCCGGCGCCGGCCCCAGCCACAGGTCCCAGCTCAGGGTGTCGGGCACCGGCGGCGTTCCGGTCGGGCGGTCAATCCCTTGCGGCCAGACGGCGTGGGGCGTCCACACGTCGACCTCCCGGACCGTGCCGATGGCGCCGTCGTCGATCCATTCCTTGAGCAGGCGCATGGTCTCCGCCGCGTGCCCGTGGTTACCCATCTGCGTCGCCACGCCGGCCTTGCGAGCCTCCTCGGCCAGCCGTTGGACTTCGTAGATCGAATGAGCCATCGGCTTTTCGACGTAGACGTGTTTGCCCAGCTTGATCGCGGTCATCGCCGCGATGGCGTGCACGTGATCCGGCGTCGCCACGATCACGGCGTCGATGTTCTTCTCCTTCTCCAACATGACGCGGAAATCGCGATAGCGGCGGGCGTCCGGGTAGCGTTTGAAAGTCTCGGCGGCGTGTTTCCAGTCCACGTCACACAAGGCGACGATGTTCTGGCTCTCAAAACAGCGCAGATCGGCGCCGCCCATTCCCCC
>CAZDTB010000101.1:0-12451 GCA_964508075.1 uncultured Planctomycetales bacterium | reverse complement strand
GCGGCAGCGTCGAGCCGATCTCGCTGCATATCGGCGCCGACACGCCCAGCGGCCACAACACCTATATCCAGATCGCCGGTCAGAGCTCGGTGATGGTCGTCAGCGCCCAGCGCGCCGCCAACCTGGTGGTCAAACCGATCTCCTTGCGTTCCCGCGTGATTACCTCCGCGAGACCGGAACAGGTCAAGCGCCTCAGCATACAACAGCGCGACAAGAGCTACGTGCTGGAGCGCAAGCCCGACGGGCGAAGCTGGGAGATGCTCGAGCCCGCGGACGCCCCGCCCAATTCCGGCGCGGTGCGCGAGCTGGTCAATGATCTCTCGCGCTTGCGAGCGAAGCAGGTGGTCGCCAAGGATGACGACAAGTCGTACGGCCTGAGAACCCCGGAGGTGACGATCGAATTCGAGTTGGAACAGCCGATCGCCGGGCCGCCGCCGACAACGGAGACTCAGCCAGCCTTCAAACGTGTTTCGCACACGCTGCGCGTCGGTCGTCAGGCGAACCAGACGTACGCCCGGTTTGACGACGTTCCGTACGTGTTCCAGTTGGATGAGACCGTCTACAAGGTCCTGACCGCCGAGTTCATCCGACCTGGTCTGTTCGACATCAAGAGTGACGATGTGATCTACCTGAAGATCGAAGCCCCCGGCGGTACAGTCGAGTTCGAGCGCGAAGACGACAAGTGGATCTACCCGCCGGATAAGTTCCTGCAGCTCTCACAGAAGAAGGTCAGCGACTTCGTGAACGAACTGGCCGAGCTGCGCGTCTCGGCGTACGTCGCGTACCAGGACGGCGACCCGGCGGCATACGGCCTGGAAGACGCCCCGGTAACCGTCTCAATGCGCCTGAAGGACGAGTCGCCGATCACGCTCAAGGTCGACCAGGTCCGCGCCGGCGAGCTGCCGCGCAAAGCCGCCTGGGTCGAGCAGCGGCGCGTTTTCCTGCTGCGTCAGGCGGAGGCGGAGAAGCTGATGCGCGGGCTCGATTACTACGTCAAGCCCGAGCCCGCGGAAGCGGACGAGGGCAAACCGAAGACACCCTGATGCCGCGCCTGGGCTACGCTGCCTACGGTCCCACGCCGTAGTTCGCGAGCAGCGCGGCCAGATCAGACAGATCTACGTCGCCATCGTGATCGAGGTCACCGTCCTCGTAGGTGGCACCGCTCGTGGTGCCATAGTGGGCGAGCAGTTGGGCCAGATCGCTCAGGTCCACATCGCCGTCGTGGTCGAGGTCGCCGAGGATGGCGGTCTCGATGGTCAGTTGCGGATAGACGCCGCCTTCCCCGACCCACAAACCGCCGAACGTCTCCGCCCGAACCGTCAGCCCGACGAACTGCTCCTGAACGTCGACCACCTCGCGTACAAACGAGGTCACATCAAAGCTCAACACGTCGCCGATCTGGGGGTCCGGCGTGGCCACCGAATCGAGCACGTTGCCGTCCCCGACCTGGAAATCGGACAGCTCAGCGACGCCGTTTCCCACGTATCCATCGACCGCCAGGCTCTCGGGAGTCTCACCATTGACACCAAGTCCGTAGATCTCGATAGCGGTGATCCTGACCTCGAGCGTGGCCGCGTAGATGAACTCCCCTTCAGGAACGGTGAACGACGAGATGTCGTACTCCACCGACGATCGGCACTCCCCGAGCGTTCCCAACAGAGCGTCGTTGAAGGTCGAGTACGGCCCGTTGTCGCCGATGCCGTCAAACGGCTCGGCGTCGACCACCTCGAAATCCACCGGCGGATTCTCGATCGTGAATACCGAGTCCGCCAGAGCCGCCGTGGCTCCAAAGAGGAATGTAAGGAACAGATACGCGGTCCTGCGTTTTGTCGAGTCCTTCATGGTACTCCGCCTCCTCGTTTTGAAGTGCTCCCCCGTGCCCGCAAAATCGGCTAGCTGCTATGATACCATGGGTAGTACCGGCGGCCAATACGAGATTCCGTGCAAACCGGGTGGTTTCTGGCGTGCCCTCGGCCCTGGTGAACCCGGACAGGCCGGGCCTCAGCGCGCCCGCGTTCCTGGCCGCTGAAGCGACGGCGCGCTCATATTCGTGCACAAACTCGTCGCGCGCCTGGGGGCAATACTACCGAGCGGCGCCCTTCAAATTGCCCGGGGCTTCCCCTAAGATACTGGTTCGTGTTTCTCGTGTTCCACTAACGTATCGAGTCAAAAGAAGGCCATCTGACATGATGAGTTTTGATTTGCCGGAGGATGTAATCGCGCTGCGCGACGTCGTCCGAGACTTTGCCGCCAACGAGATTCGTCCGTACGCCCGCGAGTGGGACCGCGAGCAATTCATGCCCGACGAGTTCGTCGCCAAGATCGGCGAACTCGGCTTGCTGGGGATCATGGTCCCGCCCGAGTATAACGGCGCCGGGCTGAGCTACTTGGCAAACTCGGTCATCGTCGAGGAGATCGCCCGGCAGGACGGCGGCGTGGCCCTGTTCGTCGCCGCCCACAACGGCCTTTGCATCTCCCACTTTCTGATCGCCGCCAACGACGAGCAGAGAAAGAAGTACCTGCCCAAGCTTGCCACCGGCGAGCACATCGGCGCCTGGGGGCTGACCGAGCCCGGTTGCGGCTCCGATGCGGCCGCGATGAAAACCCGGGCGGTCAGGGACGGTGACGGCTGGCGAATCACCGGCCACAAGGTGTTCATCACCAACGGCTGCCGGGCCCAGGTCTATGTCGTGGTTGCCATGACCGATCCGGAAAAGGGTCCCAACGGGGCCTCCGCCTTCATCCTCGAGCGCGGCGCGGAAGGTTTCAGCGTCGGGGCCAAGGAAGACAAGATGGGCATACGTTCGAGCGACACCTGCCCACTCGACTTCGACAACTGTTACGTCGGGCCCGAGGCTCTGGTCGGCGAGTTGGGCCGCGGGTACAAGGATGCCCTGGCGGTGCTCGAGCGCGGTCGCGTCGGGATCGGGGCGATGTCCGTGGGTCTGGCCCGCGGTTCGCTCGAGGAAGCCATCGCCTACGCCAACGAGCGCGAAGCATTCGGCAAGCCGATCGCCAAGTTGCAAGCGATCTCGTTCATGCTGGCGGACATGGCGACGGAAGTGGAAGCGGCACGTCTGCTGGTGCGCGACGCCGCCCTGTCACTCGATTCCGGCAAGTCGGATCGTTTGAAGGCCTCGGTCGCGAAGCTCTTCGCCAGCGAGATCGCGACGCAGGTGGCGCTCAGAGCGATCCAGATTCACGGGGGCTACGGCTATACGAAGGATTTCCCGGTCGAACGCTACATGCGCGACGCCAAGCTGTGCGAGATCGGCGAGGGCAGCAACCAGATTCAGCGCATCGTGATCGCACGCCAATTGCTGAAAGACTGACCGGCGGTAATCAATCAGAGGAAACGACCAGTGGATTTCAATTTTGACGACGACCAACGGCAATTGATGGACGAGCTTCGCCGGTTCTGCGAAGGCGAAATCGCCCCCAAGGCCGAGCAACGCGACCAGGAAGGCTGCCTCGAAAACGGTCTGATCGAACAGCTCGGGGAGATGGGACTGCTCGGGCTGTACGTCCCGACCGAGTACGGCGGCACCGGGCTCGACCTGGTGACGTACGTGATGACGGTCGAGGAGCTTTCGCGGGCGTGTGCCGCGACGGGGATCCTGATGTCGGCGCACCACTCGTTATGCGTGGACCCGATCCTCAACTACGGCACTGAAGAGCAGAAGCAGAAATACCTCCCGAAGCTCAGCAGCGGCGAGTGGATCGGCTGCCTGGCGCTGACCGAACCGGGTAGCGGCAGCGACGCCGGCGCGGCCCGCTGCGCGGCGGTCGAGACGGACGACGGCTGGCGCATCACGGGGACAAAGAACTTCGTAACCAACGGCCGTGAGGCACACGTGTTTCTCTTGATCGCCGTCACCGATCCTGACGATAAGCGCCGCCGCCTGTCCGCCTTCATCGTCGAGCAGGGCACGCCGGGCTTCGAGCTCGGGAAGTTCGAAAAGAAGCTGGGCATTCGGGGCAGCAGTACCGCCGAGCTGATCTTCGAGGATTGTGTGATCCCGAAGGAGAACCTGCTGGGCGAGCGCGGCCGCGGACTGAGGATCGCGTTGTCGACACTGGACGGCGGGCGGTTGGGCGTGGCTGCCCAGGCGATCGGAATTGCGCAAGTCGCGCTCGAGGCGGCCACGGACTATGCCAAGACCCGGGTTCAGTTCGGGCGGCCGATCGCCGAATTCCAGGCGATCCAGTGGAAACTCGCGGACATGGAGACGGGGATTGCCGCCGCCCGGCTGCTGACCCGCTACGGCGCCTGGCTCAAACAGAACAAACGACCTTATGAATGCGAAGCCGCGATGGCCAAGCTCTTCGCGAGCGAGGTTTCGAGTCGCGTGACCAACGCGGCGATTCAGGTTTTCGGCGGCTACGGCTACTGCGCGGATTACCCGGTGGAACGGCATCTGCGAGACGCCAAGATTACGGAGTTGTACGAGGGGACCAGTGAGATTCAAAGGCTCGTGATCGCACGAAAGCTGCTGACCGAGCCGCAGTGGGTAACAAGAGGATGACTACATGGCAGACAAACAGTCGTATCTGGTAGCGGGAAAACGCAGTCCGGTCGGTCGTTTCCTGGGCACGCTTTCGAAGATGACCGCGATGGAGGTCGGCACGCAGGTCGCCAAGGCGTTGCTGAACGAGACCAAGGCCGACCCGAACGCCTTCGACGAGGTCTTCGTCGGTCAGGTCTTGCAGGCCGGTTGCGGGCAGAACCCCGCCCGGCAGGTCGCGCTCGGAGCCGGCATCCACGACGAGATTTCATGCGTGACCATCAACAAAGTTTGCGGCAGCGGATTGCAGTCGGTCATGTTTGCCGAACAGGTCATTCGTTGCGGCGACGCCGACCTGATCCTGGCCGGCGGCATCGAGTCGATGAGCCAGGCGCCGTTCCTTTCGCGGACTATGCGGTTTGGGAACAAGTTCGGCCACGGCGAGATGGTCGACGAGATGCTCTACGATGGGCTCACCAATGTCTTCTCGCAGCAGTTGATGGGCGAGTTGGCCGAGTACACCGCGGAAAAGGCCGGCCTGACGCGCGCGATGCAGGACGAGTGGGCGCTCAAGAGCCAGCAGCGGGCCGCCAAGGCCACCGCGGATGGCCTCTTCAAAGAGGAGATCGTCGGCATTGAGCTGCCTCGCAAGAAGGGCGTTTTTGAGGTGGACGAGACGTTCCGCGCGGATACGACACTCGAATCGCTGGCGAACCTGCGGCCCGCGTTTTCCAAGGAAGGCACCGTCACCGCCGGCAACTCTTCGCAGCTCTCCGACGGGGTCGGAATGCTGCTGGTTGCCAGCGAAGCGGGTCTGAAAAAGTGCAACTGCCAGCCGATGGCCCGCATCGTGGCCCACGCGACGTCCGGCGGCCCCCCGAAGGACCTGTTCTTCACCCCGCCCAAGGCCGTCAAGATGGTCTGCGAGAAGGCCGGCTGGTCGATCGGCGACATCGACTTCTTCGAGCTGAACGAGGCCTTCGCTTCCCAAACGCTGGCCGGGCTCAAGGCCCTGGAAATCAACGGCGACAATGTCAACGTCAACGGCGGCGCGATCGCGCTCGGGCACCCGATCGGCGCCAGCGGCGCCCGCGTGCTGGTGACGTTGCTGCACGTGTTGAAAAGACACAACGCCAAGCGCGGCGTAGCGGCGCTGTGTCTCGGCGGCGGAAACGCCGTCGCGATGGCGGTTGAAATGGCATGAGTGAATAGACTATCCTGATGAAGTTATACCGGCGCGACGCCGGTGATGGCGCGGGTTGTGTGTCCGCGCGCAATTCTGCTCGCAGTCTTGGACAAATGCAGGGTGTGCTGTGCCCGGTCAGATTCAGGAAGGTGGTCACGTGGACATTCGTACCAATATCAAGACGGTCGCGGTATTCGGCGCCGGCACGATGGGCTCCGGCATCGCACAGGTTTTCGCCCAGAACGGTCGGGCCGTGCTCCTCCAGGATGCCCTGCCTGGGCTGGTGGACAAGTCGATCGCGCGGATCGGCAAGATCCTCGACAAGCTCGTCACCAAAGAGAAGATCACCGCCGACGCCGCCAAGGCCACCATGGCAAACCTCAAACCGGCGTCCGTCGGCGATGCAAAAGGTGCGGATCTGATCATCGAGGCCATCATCGAAGATCCGCAGGCCAAGCGCAAGCTGCTCACCGAGCTCAACGCAATCGTCCGCCCCGACGTCATCTTCGCCAGCAACACCAGCAGCATCTCGATCAGCGAGCTGGCCGCGGCCAGCGGCCGGCCCGAGAAGTTCATCGGCATGCACTTCTTCAACCCGGTCCCCTTGATGGCCCTGGTCGAGGTGGTGGTCGGCCTCCAGACCGCCGAACCAGTAGTGAACACGATCATCACGCTCGCGGAACAGCTCGGCAAGACCCCCCACCGCGTCAAGGACCACCCCGGGTTCGTCAGCAACCGGGTCCTCATGCCGATGATCAACGAGGCAATCTCGTGCTACAGCGACGGCGTCGCCGACGCCGAGACGATCGATGAAGTCATGAAGCTGGGCTGCAACCACCCGATGGGCCCGCTGGCGTTGGCGGACCTGATCGGTCTGGACGTGTGTCTGCTGATCATGGAGGTTCTGCACCGCGATCTGGGGGATGACCGCTATCGGCCGGCGCCGGTCCTGCGAACGATGGTTCGGGCCGGATTGCTGGGTCGCAAGACCGGCAAGGGATTCTACGATTATGAACGTTGAGGCCAAACCAGTTACACGTATCGAGCTCACCCAGGATACACACGTCGCGACTGTCCGCTTCGTCGCGGATGCCGGCCCCCCGCTGCTCTCCTCGTCCGTACTAGGCGAGCTCGGGCGGATCACCGACCAGCTCGCCGAGGACGCCAACATTCGCTTCGTCGTGTTTCGCGGCACCGGCCAGGTGTTCAGCGGCGGTGCCGATGTCGGCGAAGTCATGCAAATGAGCGAGGATCAGGGCCTCCCGTTCAGCGAGCACGGACAGAACGTGTTCAACGCGATCGAGAATCTGCCCCAAATCACTTTCGTCGCGATGAACGGACATGCCATGGGCGGCGGGTGCGAACTGGCGCTGGCGTGCAGCTTTCGCTTGATGGTCGCCGGTGCGCGGATCGGTCTGCCAGAGGTCAAGTTCGGCGTGATCCCGGCGTGGGGGGGCACCAAGCGCCTGCCCATGATTGTCCCGTTGAACTGGGCCCTGCGGATGCTCTACTCCGGCGAGTCGATCACCGCCGAGCAGGCCGAGCAAATCGGCCTGGTCGACGAGGTGGTTCCGACGGCGGATCATCTGGATGAAGCCTTGAAGCGCTGGTTCAAGCGGTTCAGCCGCTGCGCGCCACAGGCGATCATCCGGATCAAACGTGCGATTCTGAACGACGACCCCTCGCACCAGTTCGGGCTGTGTTTCACCAGCTCGGATCCCCGGGAGGGCATGCAGGCCTTTTTCGAAAAACGCAAGCCGTCCTGGGTACCCCAGGAGAGCGAGAACGCCGACTAGCGACCGATGGCAAACCCCGGTTTGATTAGAGACTGGGATAGTTGGCAGGCGACGCTACGGGCGGAGCCAGGCGCGGCGATCCCGGATGACTTGCCCGGCCTCTGGTGGGTTGCCCACACCCGCCCGCGGAACGAGAAAGCCCTGGCGCTCGATCTGCGGGCGCGGGAGATCTTTCATTACCTGCCGCTCTGTGTGCGCGCCACGCGCAGCAAGAACACCGGGCGCCTCTCCCGCTCACTCGTCCCAGTCTTCCCCGGATACGTGTTCCTGAACGGCGGCGACGTCCAACGCCAGCAAGCCCTGACGACCAACCGGATTGCCAACACCCTGCCCGTCGTCAATCAGGCCGAACTGGTGGGCGAGCTACGCCAGATTCAGCGGCTGCTGCTGGCCAAAACCGGATTCGCTTTGGAACCGGTGATCGAGATTGGCGAGTGGGCCCGCGTCATCGCCGGGCCGCTCGAAGGCCTCGAGGGCGTCGTAACCAAGCGGCTGTCGCGGCTGCGTCTGGCGCTGAATGTGCGGATGCTGTCGCAATCCGTGGTGGTTGAAATGTCGCGCGACTTGCTCGAGCGGATCGATGGGCCGTCGTACGCGCGGTGAGGTCGCGGACTCGCTGGGACCGCCTCCGGTCGCTTCAACTTGTGTCCCCGAACCGGCTTGGCCGATTGTCCGTATTACCGGAGCGGGCTGAGCTTGCTTTTTTGCCCCCGCCTCTAGCAATCGATAGCTACGACCGATATTGTTAGCGGACTTGACGCGCCCCGAACGGCCGCAAGTCTATAACTGTCAAATACTTCTGTCAGGCGGTCTTGCGGCTGACCGGGGCGGAGTCTGTCTGGATGAGCACCATCATCAACGTCTGCGGAGCCCGACCGAATTTTATGAAGATCGCTCCGCTGATGCGCGCTTACCGCCGCCATCCCGAGCTCGTCCCCCTGCTGGTCCACACCGGCCAGCACTATGACACCAATATGTCCGAGCTGTTCTTCAGGCAGCTCAACATTCCCGAGCCGGATCTCAATCTCGAGGTCGGCTCCGGCAGCCACGCTGTACAGACGGCCGAGATCATGAAGCGCTTTGAGCCGGTCGTGCTGGAGCCCGACTGGGTGGTTGTGGTCGGCGACGTAAACAGCACGATCGCGTGCGGGCTCGTGGCCAAGAAGCTCGGTGTGAAGTTAGCTCATGTGGAAGCCGGGCTGCGGAGCTTCGATCGCACGATGCCCGAGGAGCTCAACCGCCTGCTGACCGACGCAATCTCCGACCTGCTGTTCGTGAGCGAGCCCAGCGGCCTGGAGAACCTGCGGAACGAGGGAATTCCCGACGAAAAAGTGCACTTCGTCGGCAACGTCATGATCGACACACTGCGCGCCAACCTGGAGCACGCCCAGCGCTCGAGCATCCTCGAGCAGTTGGGGCTGCACGCGGGCTGCTATAACGTGGTCACACTCCACCGCCCCAGCAACGTGGACGATGCCAAGAGCTTCGCCGGTATCGCCGAGGCTCTGGCGGCGATTCAGCAGGACCTGCCCACCATCTTCCCCATGCACCCACGTACCGCCAGCAGCCTTCCGAAGCTGGGGCTGGCCGGGCGTTTCGAGGAGATGAAGCGACTGCGGATCATCGAGCCGCTGGGCTATCTGGACTTCCTCAAGCTGATGGCCAACGCGGCCGTGGTCCTGACCGACTCCGGCGGCATCCAGGAAGAGACCACGATTCTCGGCGTATGGTGTCTCACGGTGCGTGAAAACACCGAGCGTCCGGTGACCGTCAGCGCCGGCACCAATCTCCTGGTAGGCACGAAGCCTGACAGGATCATCGAGGCCTACAAGGGGCGGCGAGGCCATTCACCCGACGGCATCCGGATGCCCGAAAGGTGGGATGGCCGCGCCGCCGAGCGCATCGCGGAAATCCTGGCGATGCAGTGATCGGTCTTATCGCAGGCACGCGTAAGCTTAGCGATCTCGGCTGAAAGACTTTGCACCTATGCTTGGACAGGTTGTCCGGATCTCGTACCTGGCGCGTTTCGGCAAGTACGCTTCCTGGACGATCCTCGACCAAGCCGTCATGCTTGGGCTGACGCGCCTGGTTCTCTTCCCGGTTCTGCTATGGATCTTCGTTCAAGCCCTCGACGAGCAAGCCGGAGAGAACCTCTTCGGCAGCTTCGCGCTGGCCATCGGGTTCGTGAGCATGATCGGGAACTCGCCCAGCAACGGCCTGTCCGGCTACGTGCTCCGCGATGCAGTCAATTACGAGGCGGACCAGCAGCGGGTGATGCTGCGGACCGTCTTGCTGCTCAGCATCATCATCACGCTGCCGGTTGCGCTCGTTTACGTGGTCGGTGGCGGCCCAATCGGACGCGCTTACGACGACACAGCGCTCACCGTGTTGCTCCCGTTCATGGGCGTCTACCTGTTGCTGTTCAACGTCGCCGAGACGATGATCAGCATCTACCGCGTACGACGGACCTTCGGGTGGATGGTCCTGATTCACTCCATCCACTTCGGGCTCCTCTTCCTGACGGTGCCGTTCTACCTCTTTTTTGGCGTTGCCGGGCTTGGCTATGCCTATGTGCTGGCCGGCATCGCCGCGTTGCTGGGCGTGGTCTTTCTGGAGCGTCAGACCTTTCTGGAGCGCCCTTACTACTCGAGGCGGTTTCGAATTGCCGCACTGAAAGTATGGCTGCCCTTTTCGGCCGCGGCCTTTATCCACCTCTCATCCGGCTACCTGGATCGGCTCCTGCTGGGCTATTGGTGGCCGGGGGCCGAGTTGGCCGCCTTCGTGGCGGCCGCGGCGACGGCCAGGATCCTTCAGCTTCCGGGCAGCCAAGCCTCAGTGTTGCTCGTCAGCCTGCTGGGCAGGATCCAGACGAGTGGTCGTTTCAGTCGCCAGTTTTATGCCCTTTACGCCGCCGGTTCACTCTTGACGGCGCTGGTGGTTCTTGCGCTGGGCAGTCTCCTCGGAAAGTTCGTTCTGAACTGCCTCTACCCAAGCCTGCTCGAAGAAGCGCTGCCGTTGTGGAACTGGGTGGTCGGCGCCGCTGCAGCCACGAACGTTTTCCTCGCCTGTCGCCCGTTCGTCACCAAGTTTTTGCCGCCGAACTACATTCCAATCATGGTGGGCATGAGCGTTGCCGGTCGGTTGGTGCCAGTCGTGCTGCTGGTGCCGCGCAGCGGCTCACTGGGGGCCGCCCAGGCCATGCTGATCGGTTCCGTGATTGCCGCGTTGATCTGGTTTGTGGTCTTTCTCTGGAGTTTTGTGTTCTCGAAAACCGACCTCAGTTCACGGATCATTGTCGACGAGCCGACCATCGACAGCACGACAACCGAATCCTAGGCGGCAGTCGCATCAAGACCCGCTTGCGGCGTCGCCAAGCCGCCGCCCGTAGGCCGGTCGACGAATGTGAGCAGAGCTGGCACGGCGCTGGAAACTGTGGGACAGCGGCAAGCTGTGGCAGCAGCGCCTAAGTGTGGGACTCTTCGTACACCTTCTGAGCGCCTAACAGAACCAGGGGTGGGACCGGGCTCCCGCCGGTGCGAACACAGGCAAGATGCCCGTGCCACCCCCCTCTGACAGAGGTACTAAGAAACCATAACCTTCGTTATTTGATGGCGTGGAGAAGCGCATGTCTGTGACAACACGAAAGCGTGTCAGAGTACTCGTCGTAATCAAGGGTACCGAATACGCTGGCGTGCGTACGCACCTTCTATACGACCAGGCTTATGGGACCGAGGCCGGGATAGATTTGGAGTATCTGTGCCTGGAGGCGGGCTCTTTGTACGAAGAGCTTCGCGAACGCGGGGCGCCAGTCACGATTATCGGGGGAAAGGTACCAGGTAAGTATCCACGCAGCCGGCTGCTGTTGCCACTTGTCTGGCTGCGAATGCTTCGCGGCTTTAGCGCCGCATACAATGGAACCCTAACCGAACTTCGCCGGCGCAGGCCCGACATCGTCTACCTTCACAATCCCTACCTGCGCGCTATCTGCGGGCTCGCGGCGAAGCGCGTGTCATGCCCGTCGGTGGGGTGCTTCCATCACATGCTGAACCGCACGCCGCTGTTCGGTCTCCAGCGAGTCTTTGCATCAATGGTGTACGCCTACTGCCTTGACGCGATCGTTGCCCTCTCCGGTTTCGCACGGGATACGCTCTGGGGACCCGCCAGGCGCATAGCTCGCACCATCTACAATGGACTCGAACTCGACGCAATCGATGAGGCGGTACGTGGTGTCTCCAAAGTTCCCGGACGTTTGGCCCTGATCGGCCGGATCGCGGCGGGAAAGAAGCAGGACGTGGCGATGCGCGCTCTGGCGCGCCTGCGGGACCAAAACGTTCATTGCACGCTCGATATCATCGGCGGTCCGGCGGATAACAGTAACCGGTACTTCAGGTATCTCCGGCAACTCGCGGACCAACTCGACATCACAGACCGCGTAAATTTTACCGGTTGGCTCTCCCCGCCGTACCGCCGGCTCGCCGCGGCGGAGGTATGCCTTAACTGCTCGACAAACGAGGCTCTCGCGTACGCTGTCCCCGAAGCGATGGCCTGCGGAACGACGGTAGTCGTGGCCGCTCCCGGTCCGTTGGCGGAATTGGTGCAGCATGGAGTCACCGGCCTGCACTTTCAGGCCGACAACGCCGAGTCCTTGGCGGCTGTCACGAAAGAACTGCTCCTGAAACCCGAGTTGCGATCGCGACTTGCGGCGGCCGCGCGCGCGGACAGCGAACGGACATTCGATATCCATGCCCGCACGGAGAGACTCCGGGATCTGTTTCTGGAGGTCCGTGCGACGCAGTACCGCCGGCACTCGCACAATAAACCAGCGAGCGCCTGAAACGCCGACAGACGTAACGATGCCAATGGTCAGCGTCTTCTCCGAGGGCGGAAGACAACGCTTGAAGCACACGTCGCGGATACGCTTCGGTGGCAGGCGCGAGCGCACTATCCAACTGGCGAGAACGACG
>CAZDTB010000100.1:0-12487 GCA_964508075.1 uncultured Planctomycetales bacterium | reverse complement strand
ATTCTCCACCCGGACCGCGCGCCCAATGTCCAACCGGGCACGGGCGCCGGAGGAAACGTCATCCTCCGACACGGGACGCTATGGAACACAGACACGGAATTTCGCCTCACAGCAGGCGATCTCGTATATCGTTGCCTGAATTCCTATCAGCTAAAGCATCCAGAGGTGCTGGACACTTGGCAGCTAGGTACGCAAGACTCACTGATGCGGTGGACAGGCGGAGACACGGCGTTCATGCTCGCAGATCATGAGCTCTGCGGAGAAGTCTTCCTTCTGGGAGGCACCTATGCAGTATCCTTTGATCGGGGCGATGGGGATTGGGGTGAGCCGTGCGAGATGGAGCGATGGTTCAACGGCATGCTTTGGGGTCACGTCCCTGTTGTTGATGAGAAGAAAGTACGACATGGAAAGGATGTCGGATGGCATCTACGAATGGATAGCGGTAGGCTGGAATGCATCTTCCCAATTCTTGGACAGGAGACGTACGCTTTCACCTACTACTATCTCAGAGAGGTGAGCGACCGTTTCGGCAACAGAGCTGTCTTTGAGCACACGCCTGATCTAGCCGGGGCGGCTCAATTCGGCTACGGAGGGACTGGGGCATATCCTCACCTCCATGACTTCCAAAGGCGGCTCAGAGCGGTCAAGCTTTTCAGCGCCGACCCCAACAGCTCCGACGCCGTGTATACGGTGGCCTTTACGACCCTATCTGCGGTAGATGCGCCCCACTATGTGGGGTTTCCCAGCGAAAGATTCAGGATCAATCGGACTCTTACGACTAACGCCTATCGAGGTGATCTGTGTTGGCGCGGCGATCCGAATAGCGGATGCGAGAACGTCCTAGGCGATTTCTACTTCGACGATGACGGTGACTGCCTGGATCCAAATGATCCGAATTACGATCCGAACTGCTACAGCGAAGACGGGCCCGTCAATGATGATCGTGATGGCTACGCATACGTGGACTGGGTCTTTTACGAGTACCCAAACGACCCCAACACCGATGTGGATTCTTATTGGATTGGCGTGGACGACGATCAGGATAATGATCCCAACGGACCCGACGAGGACCCCCGAAAAGACGAGGATGGTGACGGACTCTACAACGAGGACTCGCTTGATGATCCCCTGGTGCAGCGAATCCCCAATGACGCCGACGGCAGGGAGCCGATCGTCTTTGACCCCGACCCCAACAACTCGAACAACGGCCTGCCGGACAACTGGATCCATCAGGTGCAGTATGTCTATTTCCGCACGTCGTATGCCTGGCTGGTGGACGATCCCAACTATCCCAATGATGACCCACTGCCCGGCGTCCATCACACCGAATGGATTTACGCCCCCACGGAAGAGGACTGGATCAGCGAGTACGATCCCAACGACGACTGGGTGACCCACTCGGCCGGCATCGTTCACCCTGATGTGGCGCCGTTCATCGACGATGCCGACTTTGCGCTAATCAAGAAAATTACCCGCCATCGTCCCGATCCGAACGATCCCCGCAAGGTCGATAAACAGGTGACCTTGTATCGATACGATGACGACGTCACCACTCAGTATGTCGGCTCATTCGAAGATGGTGGCGTGAAGGTACGCCTGAAGGGCACTTTCGAGCCGGACACGGTTCAGGAGATCGTCGAGGCGGATCCCAGTCTGGCCGAAGTTGATCCCAACCTTTCTCCCATAGACGCTTTGCTGACCAAGCCCGACGACTACGAGATCGACGGGATTCCGCTCAAGGACTACGCCGATAAGTGGATCACCTACTACAACGGGGACATTACGGACGCTGCGGTGAATGCGTTCGAGGACGAGTACGTTTCCGGCATCTACCGGTTCGTCATGGAGGCCGAGCACTATCACAGCCGCGCCGGCGGGAGCGGCGATGAGGCGGACTTCACCTGGCAGCAGCAGACCGACCCCAACGCGGTAGGCGATGCCTATATGAAGGCATTGCCGGCCAGCGGCGACCCGATCGACTCCGACATCGAACTCACCTCGCCGCGGATCACGTATCAACTGTATGTTGACCATCCGGGAACCTACTATCTGTGGCTGCGAGGGCGGGCCGCCAGCGGAAGTTGTGACAGCGTCCACTTCGGCCTGGACGGGTATTCCGAAAGTAATGACGCTGATTCGGCCGCCACACTGGAAATAGGCAGCAGCTTTGCCTGGTCCTCAAACACGGGGGACAGCGGGCGGCCAACGATCTACATCGATCCTAACGACCCCAACGCGACGGGATTACACACGCTTACCTTATGGATGCGCGAACCGGGGGCCGAGATCGACCGGATTCTGCTGAAGAACGACTCAGGTGGGGGGCCCGGCGGTGAGGGAGCAGATGAGACCGACACCGCCGAGTACGACGGTACGTATTTCCCCGGCTTCCAGGAGGTTGGCGGCCAGGTGGTGATCGAGGCCGAGAATTTCGACCTCAACGCCGACGGCAACGGCGACGTCGATGATTCCTGGGAGCAGCAGACCGACCCCAACGCGGTCGGCAACGCGTACATGCAGGCGGGCGATACCGACGACGGCGACGTGGTCGACGAGCCGGACATCACGACCGTGTCGCCGCACCTTCGGTACACGATCAACTTCCAGACGTTGGGCACATACTACCTATACTACCGCGCCAAGGGTCCGGACGACGGAGCCGACAGCTTCCACTTCGGGCTGGACGGGCAGCCGATCAGCTCCGACCCCAACGACGCGGCGGCGTTCGATCCCAACGAGGACTGGGCCTATGACAGTAAGCTGGGCAGCGGCCAGGGCCGCCCGAAGCTGAAGATTCTGTCCAAGGGGCTGCACACGCTGGACGTGTGGATGCGTGAGGACGGGGTGAAGCTGGACCGGCTGATCCTGAGCGACGATCCCAATGACGAGTTCACCAGCGATCCGAGTGAAAGCGCCCGGCGTGAGGTGGGCACGACCCCTTACGTCCAGAGCAGCGGCTGGGAGAACGGCAAGCAAACATGGAGCAGTGAGTCCGAACGCGACGTGAAAGCCCCGCACTTGCTGTGCGTGGGTCAAATACCGGGCGACATATCTTCCGTATGGTACCCCAACCGCATCAAGACGATTCGGTTGCGGACCGCCGGGGCGAACGGCATAGAGACGGCACTTTACCGCTATCACTACATGGAGGAAAACGATGCCGGCACCGAAAAAGACTGGATCACGATCGAGGACGAGCTGGAGCGTGACGAAGGTCAGTACGACCAGACGCCGGAGGGCTGGATTCACGAGTACGTCGACGGCGAGCCGGTCTACGTCAAGACCCGTCGCATTGTCAGTATGACCCAGGAAGGGGTGGTGCTGGAGGACCGGCTGGTGCTCAACCCGGGCTCGCTGGGTGACCAGGTGCACTACGTCGACGGGCGGATCTTCCAGGTCTTCGACGATCTGGTCATGGAGCACCAGGACGGCTACGGCCTTCCCAACCAGGTCAACAACGAGAGCTGGACGGCCGTTTGGAAGCACAACGATTACCCAACCGAAACCGACTGGGTGACCGACGAGGGCCTGATCGACATCTATCGCTATCAGTGGGATAGCTGGGAGCGGGCCATCGTAGGCGTAAGCCACGGGGCCACCGGCGAGCTGGTGTACGCCCCCGTCCACGAGCCCACCGACGCCGAGGTAATCGTCAAGCGCTACAACCAGTACAACGTGGAGGGCAAGCGCCCCGACCTGCCGTTGCGAACTCTCCTCTATCCCGACGAGGACGCGACGCTCGGCCAATTCCCCGATCCGATGGACCCCGAGGACAGCAACTCACCCCCCGACGGCGACTGGATACGCTATCACTACAAGTTCGATCCGGACGGACCGAGCGATCCGAACGATCCTGATTATAACCAGAAGGTGACCGAGCGTACGGTCTGGTACGAGGAGGTGCCGACCTCCGATGGCGGTACAGACAAGAGCAGAATGGAACGCTACTGGTTCGACGCCAGTGGTCGCCTGACGTTGGTAGCCCGCGGCCAGACCGACAACGTCGATCCCAACGACGCCAACGCCCCCACGTTTGACGGCACGCCCATCTACACCAAGTACGAGTACGACGGCGACACGGGCATGATCGACAAGCGGATCGACGACCCCAATGGCCTGAACCGCGAGACGAGCTACAAGTACGACTCTCTCGGCCAGCCCACCGAGGTGAGCGTGACGCTGGATGGGGACAGCGATACCACGGTGGCCGCGTACATCCCGCCCCGCCAGGACGATCAGAGCGGTTACACATGGGACCCGCACTGGTACGTGATCAGCCATCCGCACGTGGCGGGCACGAGCCCCAACTTCACGCCGACCGGCCCCAGCCAGATCCGGATGATCGACACCAACGGCCATACCGTTGAGACGCGAAGCATCTCGAGCACCGACAACACACTGCTTACCGACCTGCCGCCCAACTACTGGCTGACGCACCTGGGGTCGGAGCCCACGGATCCAAACGATCCCAACCAGGCGTCTTTCGCCTACCGCACGCATGCCAAGAGCTACACGCGGTACGACCACGTCTATACCGGCAAGCCCTCGGCCACGGGCCGGGCGTACGAGCTGGATCCCAACACACCCTACATGACGCGGGAGAGCACGGGCTACCCGTTCCCCGACCCGTGTAGCCCCGACCCCAACTGGGCGGGGCTCGACGATTCCGCCCTGGCGCAGTCGTACGAGTACGACTACTGGGACATGCCCGAACGGGTGATCGCCGGGGACAGTCAGCGGATTCGCACCCTTTTCGACGGACGAAGACGGCTCACCAAGATCTTCAAGGGCACCAACGACAGCAACCGCGAGTGGCACTGGCCGCACGACCCGAACGGCACGGACAACATGTACCTCGCCGAACAGCGGATCTACCGCGACCACGAAGAGGAGGACTACGACGATCAGGAGAACTATCCCGACGACGCCGGCCGGCTGATCCGGGTCCGCCGCTTTGCCAGCCACGCCGAGCCGGCCGACGGGTGGGGCGAAGGGGGCGGGGGGATCGGAGTAGACCCCAACGGGGTGGCCTGGGACACCCAGTACCTCTACGACTGGCGTGGCCGGGTGGCCATCCAGCGTCACTATGCGCGCGGGATGACGGCCGATCCCAACGATCCCAATTCGCTCAAGTACAGCACCACCACCGGCTACGACAACCAGGATCGCCCGATCGTGGTGGCCGACTGGTCCGACAAGAGGGATCCAGGCGATCCCAACACCTACCAGTTCGATCCGGACTCGCCCGAGGACGTCCTGGCCGACTCGCCGTTATCGCTGCGATGCCTGTGGTACGACGCCCGCGGCCGGATGTATCGCCAGCGAGTGTACGACGTGGATGATCCCAACGCCACGACCTATACCGAGACGTTCTACTACCGCGACGACCTGGAACGGACGGTCGAGGTCCGCGCCACCGGTGGCGGGGTGCACAAGACCGTCTACGATGAGCTGGATCGGGTGACCGAGGAGTCGTGGCACTACGATCCGAACGATCCCAATAGCTCGCTGGTCAGCAAGGTCGAGCGCGAGTACGACGTCGTGGGCAACGTGGTCGAGGAAGTGACCACGGAACGAAACCACAGCGACCCGAACACGATCCGGCATTACGTGTACCACTGGTACGACGACCACCGGCGGCTGGAAGCCACGTTGGCATGCGGCAGCAACGTCTCGTCGGACGTCTGGGCCGATGGCGGCGATCCTAATTGGAACCCTCTCGACGGCAACGCTCCGCCGGTGCGTACCGATCTTGAGCACGGCGAACAGCTCACAACCTACACGTACGACGCCGCTGGCCGGGTCGAGACGGTGACCGACCCGGAGGGCCAGATCACGCGATACGACCAGTACGACGCGCTGGGCCGGGCGCTGCTCATGACCGAGGACGCCGATGATCCCAACGATCCCAACGACTCGCCGATCGAGCGCCGCACCGCCTACCTCTACGACGACAAGGGACGGCTGATCAAGATCGGCACGGGACACCTCGATCCCAACGACCCGAGTACCGTGCCGGAGATCTTTGACGATCCACCGGACGGTTGGCAGATCACTCAATATGTGTACGACGATCCCAACGACTCGAGCAACCCGGTGGGCGGGTTGGTGATGGCCGTCGACGGCAGCGATCTGGACGCCATCTCCGGCCTGCCCGGCGCCATCCGCGAAGTGCGCTACCCCGATCCGAACACGGGCCTGCCCAGTGCAGACCAGGCGGTGAAGTTCCAGTACTACATCGACGGGCAGGTCGCCCAGCGGACCGACGCCCGCAACGTGGAGTTGACGTATCAGTACCAGGACCTGCCCGGCAAGCTGACGGCCATCCAGGGCGATCCCAACGATCCCAACGTCGACGCCACCGTTGGCTCGCTGGCATTCACCTACGACGCCTTGGGACGGCTCAGCACCGCCACCACGCTGGACCCCAACGACGACGAACTCAACCAGGTCAAGTTCGAGTACAGCGGCACCGGCGGCCTGGCCAAGGAACAGCAGGATCACGCCGGTGTGGTGGGCGGCGAGTCTCCCGAGTTCCAGTACACCTGGAACAAGGCCGACGATAACCATAGCCGCTTGGGCAAGATCACCTATCCGTCAAACCACTTCGTCGAGTACCTGTACGACAACTCCGAGCATAGCGGACAGTCGTCCATCAACGGTGCCTTCGACCGCATCGGTCGCATCAAGGTCGGCTATGGCGAGACCGCCGAGGGGATCATTGGGCAGTACGACTTCAACGGTCTGAGCCGAATGGTCCGCCGCACACATCCGGTCGACCCCAACGACCCGAACAACACGGCGGCCGGCAACGACACGCGGCTGGATCTGTGGGGCGGCACGTCCGGCACCTATGCCGGCCTAGACCGCTTCGGGCGGATCAAGGACGCGCGGCACTACCTCATGACCGATCCGAACGACCCCAACGATCCCAACGACTGGGCCGACTTGGCCCGCTACCAGTACAAGTACGACCTGGTCGGCAATCCCCTCTCGATTTACCTCGCCCACAACCCGGGCCACTCGATGCTGTTCCAGCGGCATGACCCCAACGATTGGACCGATGACTTCGGGTACGACGGACTCTATCGGCTCACGGCCGGCAAGGTGCTTCCGCTCGACCCGAATCATGATCCGCTGTGGCCACCGGGTTCGCGACGTTTCCATCTCCGTGAACGCATCCTCGGCTATGACCTGCTGGGCAACTGGGAGACGTCGGAATACGCCGATCTCTCCGAGACGCGCGACCACGATCAGGCCAATCAGCTCACCCAGCGCACCATCGCCGCGGGCGAAAACGCCGGAGAAACGTTGGTTGCTTGGGATTATCTCTTCTTCACGTATTCGGATCGTTATGAGGAAGACGGCGGGACGTTTGCCTATTCTACTCAGAAGCTGAAACTCAACAGCTTGGATGATCCCAACGACCCGAATTCGTACGCCGTGGCCCTGCTCAACCGAGACGAGGTTCTGGAGAACAACCTGTACCTCAAGTGCAAGGTAAGGTTCCCGTTGACGATCAGGAACTCCTACACATACGCAGGGATGGTGTTCAACGCCCAGGACTTCGACCAATGCTATGCCCTGCTGGCCTTCACCCACGAACCCACCGGCTACGACCTGCTTCACTTGTACCGCATAGATCCGAATAATACTTGGACATCTCTGGCAGGCGTTAACCTCGGAACCGACGCCTGGGACCTGGGCGACTGGATCGAATTGGACCTGACGCGGTATCGCAAGATGATGCACAACGACGAGTTCTGGACCTATGACGACACATACGGCGCCGGCACGATCGGTTTTCTTGCTATGGATGAAGGCACTGAGTTCGACAATCTCGAGGTGCGCCGGATCGACTGGGCCACGCCGGTCAATCCGCAGTGGGCCAGCTACAACGGCCTGGCCGAACTGGCCGGCAACCCCAACGACCCGAACAATCAGTACCTCCGCGTCCAGGCCGAGAACGAGTACTACGCCCTCGAGCTGCGCGAGGGATTCCGTGGCTGTGACTACATGGCTGAGGCCCGTGTCCGCGGCGACTCCTGCGGCCTGGTCTTTCGGGCCAAGGATCGCGAGAACTTCTACGTGGCCATGATCGAGCCCAAGCAGGATCGCTTCATCCTGCGGCGGATCGGCAATGGAGCGCGGGTGACCTACGTCGATGTGACTTACACGCTCAGCGACACCGCCTGGCATCTGATCCGTGTCAAATGCGTCGGCGACGACGTCGACGTCTGGGTCAACACCGGCCATATGGTGGAACCCGCCACCAACGGAGACGGCGTGCTCAGCGCCATCCCCGAAGGTGGGGTGGGCTTTACCAGCCGCTCGGAAGAGCCGGCCGAAACGGCCGACATCGACTGGCTCCGCGTGGGCCTCGACGGCAACAGCGACGACGATCTGAATGATCCCAATGACGACATCCTGTTCATCGACGACGGCCTGGATCACGACGACCCGAACGACCCCAACGACGGGGTGACGTTCAGCTACGACCTGGCCGGCAATCTCACCGGCGACGGGATCTTCCAGTACGTCTACGACGCCTTCAATCGTCTGGTGGGCATCAGGTACACCGACGGCAACACGCTCGGGCAGTATCGCTTCGCCAGGTACGAGTACGACGCTTTGGGCCGGCGGATCGCCAAGAAGCTCGCCTACACCGCGGACTTCGACGATCCCAACGACAATCCCGATCCCAACGACCTGGACCTCAACGAGCAGTACTACTACACCGGCCACCAGGTCGCCGAGGTTCGCAACGGCTCGGACCTGACCGAGCGAGTCTTCGCCTTCGGCACCCAGTACGTCGACGAGCCGATCTTCATGGCCGTCAACGACGAGTGGGACCCCAACGATCCCAATGACCGCGACTGCCTCGACCCCAATGACCATCAGTTCTTCTTCCACCAGGACGCCAACTACAACGTCGTCGCTCTGACCGACGAGGATGGCGACGTGGACGAGCACCGCGAGTACGACCCGTATGGCCAGGCGCGGATCCACACCGGCCAGATCTATGACGACGATCGCGACTTCTGGACGGTGGTCGAGCAGGGCCCCAGCGGCAATCCGTTCGGCTTCACCGGCCGGTTCGAAGATCACGAGTCGGACCTGATGTACTACCGAGCCCGGCACTACCACCCGCAGCCCGGGCGATTGGCTGTGCGGGATTGACCGGCACGCGGCGCAGCAAGCGCAGAAGGGAGTCGGCTTGGATGTCTTGTACGCCACACTCCCCGCCTCAGAAGTCCGAAGAAGGGCACAATCGTGAACAGTAAGACGCTAACCTGCGGAGGTGTTGCGATGACAAGGAACAGTCTGATCGCTGGCTTGGTTGTCCAAGGCATTCTGATGGTGGCCTCCAGTCCCTTGCGGGGCGACCCAAATACATGCGAACAGTCACCACCAGATGGATACATTCAGTACGGTGACGGTGCGGACGTGCGGAACCACGCCGAAGAGTCCAGTTGCTCCTCCCCGTCAGACTATGCACCATATCGCATATACGATCCTGATGGGCTTGACTGCGGCGACCCGAACGTCACCATCCAGACCGGCGACCAGTTGGTCCTTCTTGACGGCTCAGGGGCCACAACAGATGTTCTGTACCTCATCGTGGCGGTCGATCCGAACGCCCAGTACGCCTTGCTGGACCACGATCCCGGCGATACGGCCGCCACTTTTGACGTCCACTACCTCATCTACGAGGCCGGCACGCTCACACTCGAGGATCTAGAGGGGTTGGGCTCCTGGGATCTGCCGTGTGATCCGAACGACCCCAACGATGACTATGACGAAATATGGTACGACCCAACGTGCCGGGTTCCCGCCCCTCAGGGCCCGCTGGGACGTTGGCTCACCTTTACCGACGTGAGTCTACGCGCTGGCTTCAGTCAGATCGCGAGCGGGTCGGCGTTGGTGGCGGTTGCAGACCGGGCACTCGGCCGACTCCAGCAAATGACCTGGACGCCGGCGCGCGCGGCAGGTGACGTTCTGTCAGGGCCGTCTGTGAGTCACTCGAATGGCGTGCCGGACCGGCGTCTCAGTTGGGCGAGTGTGGTGTTCAGGCTGATCGGCGAACTGCTGCTACGATTCGCGTGAGTCTCGCCCGGACTCGGCAAGGTACAGGCCGAGCCCCGGGCTGGCGCGGCATTGGGTGAGCAGATCGCTTCCAGACGATTGAACGGGATCGCAGGGTTGGGCCTGGTTGGTCGAATCTGCGCAAGTTGTGTCACCGCCGTCCCTCTTGGCGGTTCTTTCGGAAAGCAAGAATGGCGAATGCTGTAAGCTCGAAAGGAACCCAGCGATGAGACAGCGACCCTTCACATCCGTCTTCGCGATCTTCCTGATCCTCTCGACTTCCACCAGCACCGCGTTGGGCTACTACAACCCCAAACTCGGACGGTTCATGCAGCGGGATCCCGTCGGCCCGGTGAATGCCGCCCAGATCACACCTCTCGTCAACCGCGGCGCCGCGTTTGAACCGGTCTACGCCGTTCCATCACCGCATCAGGATTACAGAGAAGGGCTGTCTCTGTATGAGTATGTTCGTTCCAGTCCAGCGGGTAGCGTTGACCCGAGCGGCCAGTTCTCCTACCCCGACATCAAGTCGGCGGCCGGACTGGCAGCGTCTCTCTACGGGATGTACGACACAGTCACCACACTCAAAGGAGCGTTCGCCCGGTTCGCCGCAGATCTTTCATGGCGGAACCTGGCGCTGACACTTGCCGTGGAAGCGGCTGCAACCTGTGTCGGAGGTAAGGCTTTGGACAAGCTGGTCGACTTCGCCGCTCCTCTGCTGAGAGGTGCGGCAGACAAGTTGGCCAGAGGTCTACGTCGCAAGGTAGACAAGGTGGCCCGAGATGCCTCGGACAAGGTAAGGCGCGCAGTGGCATTGGATGCCAATGTGATTGTTCGCGCGTTGGATGCGGGGGAGGTTGCGGTGGTCGACCGAGCGCTAGCAGGTCGAACGCCCATCGTATCCATTACGGCCGCCAAGGAATACCTTCGTAAGGGGGATGCCAACGTCCTTCGCGAGTTCCTGGCTGCACGAGGTGGCCGCATCGGCAAAGCCCCCTCAGAGACCCTCGTAGGCGATCTGCAGTCCCAGGCGCATATAATAGGCAGGGCGCTGCACCTGGCTGACGCCAGGGTCGTGGGGTCGGCTGTGGTTGAAAGCGTCCCGTTGTTGACAAAAGACGCGCAAGTACATAGATTTCTCAGGGCTGTTGGGATACCGGTAGAGTATCTCCCATGAGCGCCTTTAACTCAGTCCGGGTCAGCATGGAATGCCCTGCCTGCGGGAAGGTCGGACCTCGCGTAGTACAATTCAAGTTCGCGGACTGCTGGCAGTACGAGTACGAAGTGGGGGACATTGTGCGGTGGGCCGAGCGAAGAAACGTTGGTCAACCCGCCCTCAGGAAAGTCGTGGCGGTTGGCACACCCAATGAATGCTTGTTTTGCGGCGACTGTCCGGACACATTCGAAGTTTGGGTGGAGCTGGACAAGATAGTCAAGGTTTGCCCTGATTCCGGCCGCTTTGATTTCGTCCATTCCAGCGAGCCCTATATCGTAGTGGAGCACTGAATAGGGCCGGCCTGCGAACTTTGGGCGCACGTCGCTATGGGTCATGCGGCCGTGCAACGGGAAGAGTCTTGTCGGATCGTCTGACAAGCTCCTACAAGCTTCTTCCCTCATCGGAATCTGCGTCGACGACATTGGGCATCTGAGGAACCCTCGTTACAGCTCTCCGAATGGCAGTATGATCGGGTCAGAATGCTGGCAGACAGGCCGATGCGCCATGCAGCCCGCCACATTAGCCGTGATGGCACGTGACGGCAGCACCCGACGGCCCTGGCCACGTGGGCACAGCACGGCCGGTCGGATTTGCGCAGCCTGTGTCGACACCCTCGCTTTTGGCGATTCGTCGCACGAACCAAGATGGCGAATGCTGTAAGTTCGAAAGGAACCAAGCGATGAGACAGCGACCCTTCACATCCGTATTCGCGACCTTCCTGATCTTGTCGACTTCCACCAGCACCGCGTTGGGCTACTACAACCCCAAACTCGGACGGTTCATGCAGCGGGATCCCGTCGGCCCGGTGAATGCCGCCCAGATCACGCCCTTGACCAATCGCGGCGCGGCGTTCGTGCCCCTGTATGGATCGCCGACGGCTCGCCGGGAGTATCACGATGGGCTGAACCTGTATCAGTACACCGAGGGCCGGCCGACTGTATGCGTCGACCCCGGGGGGCAGTTCACCCTGATTGAGCTGGTGACGTGCCTGACGAGGCTGACGCAATTCATCACCACAGGCGCGTTTGCGATATCCATGCGCGGCGCCGTACAAAGATTTGTGAACGCAATCAACGTGCGCAACATGTTGATGGACATCTACTTACGGACATCACAAACGGCAGGCGCAATGGCCAGTGGTCTGCAGCGTCTCCATCATGCTTTTGCCAACATCAGGTTCAGGCC
>CAZDTB010000099.1:7035-12531 GCA_964508075.1 uncultured Planctomycetales bacterium | reverse complement strand
ATGTGGGCGGTGATTTGCACTTGCTCACTCACCCAGTACGATGCGGCCTCACGAAGCCGAGAGTGAAATCGCCCCGATGCCGTTTGGCGCTTCGAGTCCTGACCTACTGCACCTGGCAGCCCTGCTGCTGATCGGAGCTGGTGCCGGGCTACTTGGTGGACTGCTCGGCATCGGCGGCGGATTGGTGATGATTCCCGCGATGGTGCTGCTGCTCGGCGACTCGGTGTACGGGGAGAACTCCTTCCATCTGTTCAAGCTGGCGGCGCTGGCGACCGCCGTCGTGCTGTCGATCCCCGCGGTTCGGCAGCACGCCCGCGCCCGCGCGATCGTCCGGCCCATGTTATGGGGAATCATTCCACTCGGACTGGCGGGGGTGGTGATCGGCGTCGGGCTGGCCCGCGTATTCGCCGACGAATACACGGAGATCCTCCGCCGAACGTTTGGCGTGTTCATGCTGCTGGCGGTGGGGGCGAGCATCTGGCGGCGCGGGCGTGGCGCGGGCGGTGCGGAAAGCCGAGACTGCTGTCCGGTCCCCGCACGCCGACTGCGGATCGGCATGATCGTCGGGCTGCCCGCCGGAATCATCGCCGGCCTGCTGGGCGTTGGCGGCGGCGTCTGGGCGGTACCGGCCCAGAACTACGCCCTCGGGGTGCGACTGCCCAACGCGATCGCGAATTCGGCGTGCATGATTATCGGTCTTGCCGCCGGGGCGAGCGTGGTGCAGAGCCTGGCGATCGCGAGCCTGCACGATCCGCTGGTGCCGGTTCGGCAGGGCTTCTGGCTGGCATTGTGGCTGGCACCGGGGGCGATCGTGGGGGGTTCGATTGGGGGCCGGCTGACGCACACGCTCCCGGTGGACTGGATCAGGAGCGTCTTCTACGCACTGCTGGTGATCACGGGGGTTCGCCTGGCGGCGTTCTGATCGGGGTTGTTGCGGGGGCACTCCTTCGGCCCGCGGAATTGGGGCCTTTCGCTTGTCATTGTTCAGAATGGTCGATAAACTGCGTGATTGCCCTTTAATACGCGACGGGTGTTCCGTCGCAAGGGGCACGGGCTCCTCGACCCCCTTTCCCTGTTTGTTTGAACAGATTGTTAGCGGGAAGGCTAGCGACGCGGTCGGTGCATCGCCGGCTCGTCACAGGATGACATCACCTTATGGTTGACCGGAATCTAATGAAACAGATCGACGTTTCCGACTCGGACATCGATGCGCAGTTCGAAGAGGCCTTCGGCGAAGGATTCGACCGCGGGGGGATGGACAAATTCGTCTCCGAGAGCATGTCGGAGTTCAGCGCCAACACGATCATGAAGGCCCGCGTGGTCGGCCAGATCGGAAACGACGTGATCCTGGACGTCGGGCTCAAGAGCGAGGGCGTGGTCGATCGTAACGAATGGGACGATCCCGACGAGATCAAGCCCGGGGCGGAAGTCGATGTCCTGCTGGAAGAGGTCGAGTCGGACACCGGCCTGGTGCTGCTCTCGAAACGCCGCGCTGATCGCATCCTCAACTGGACCCGCATCGTCGAGACCTGCGCGGAGGGCGACAACGTCGAGGGTAAGGTGCTGCGCAAGATCAAGGGGGGCCTGTTGGTGGACATCGGCGTGCCGGTTTTCCTGCCGGCCTCCCAGGTGGACATCCGCCGGCCGGCCGACGTGGGCGAGTTCATCGATCAGACCATCGAGGCGAAGATTCTGCGGATCGATCGGGAGCGGCGCAACATTGTGATCTCGCGGCGCAAGCTGATCGAGGAAGAGCGCAACGCGGCCAAGGAAAAGCTGATGGCCGAGATCGAGGTGGGGCAGGTCCGCAAGGGGCAGATCAAGAACATCGCCGATTTCGGCGTGTTCGTCGATTTGGGCGGCATCGACGGCCTACTGCACATCACCGACATGTCCTGGGACCGGGTCGAGCATCCCAGCCAACTGCTCAAGGTCGACACGGATATCGAGGTCAAGATTCTCAACATCGACCGCGACAAGGAGAAGATCGCCCTGGGCCTGAAGCAACTGACCGAGAACCCCTGGGAGAGCGTGGCCGAGCGTTACCCGATCGGGGATCGCATCAAGGGCGAGGTGGTCAACATCGTCAACTACGGGGCCTTCGTCAAGCTCGAGCCGGGGATCGAGGGACTGGTGCACATTTCCGAGATGAGCTGGACGCGGCGGATCAACCATCCGTCTGAAATGGTCGGGGCCGGGGACGAGATCGAGGTGGTCGTGCTCGACGTCAACAAGGACAAGCAGGAAATCTCGCTGGGCGTGAAGCAGACCGAGGTCAATCCCTGGACGACCGTCGCCCAGAAGTACCCGCCGGGCACCGTCATCAAGGGTGTCGTCCGCAACCTGACCAACTACGGGGCGTTTGTCGAGATCGAAGAGGGCATCGACGGCCTGCTGCACGTCAGCGACATGAGCTGGACCAAGAAGGTCAGCCACCCCTCAGAGATCGTCAAGAAGGGCGACGTGATCGATTGCGTCGTCGAGAAGGTCGACCAGGAGAAGATGCGCGTGGCCCTCGGGCTCAAGCAGATGACCGAGGACCCCTGGCTGCATGCCGTGCCCGAACGCTACCAGCCCGGCATGGTGGTGCGCGGCAAGGTCACCAAGATCACGAACTTCGGCGTGTTCGTCGAGCTCGAGGAAGATCTGGAAGGATTGCTGCACGTCTCTGAACTGGCTGACCACAAGGTCGAGAACCCGCAGAACGAGGTCAAGATCGGTGATCAGATCGACGTGAAGATCCTGCGGGTCGACACGCTCGAACGCAAGATCGGCCTCTCCAAAAAGCGGGCCGATTGGGCCGGTGAAGCGCAGGCCGAAGGCGAAGGACCCGAGGCGCCCCCCGAGAAACCCAAGCGAGAGCGCAAGCTGCGCGGCGGGCTGGGCGATCCGGACGAGGAGCTGGGCGGCGGCCTGATCGACCGCTCGATGTTCAATCAGCAGTAGCGCGCGGCGGGTTCGAGGCGAGACCGAGCACTAGTACGAGTCGTAACGAACCCCCTGGGTGTCCTCGCCGGGCGCGTTCGCCGCGATGTACCCCGTCTCGTAGTTGCAGACCCAGCCGGCTTCAGCGACGGTCTGGTCGTACGCCGGCACGGCATCGCCCGCGATCAGGTGAACCCTGGCGCTGCGACGCTGCGCTGAGACCGGGCAGGGGGGCACGCCATTTTGCAGATACGGTCCGTAACAGAACGTATCGCTGGGTACTGGAGAGGCATAGCCGTTGGCGTTGGTATGTTGCGTGAGCTGGCGGATGAAGGCGGCGGCGGTTCCAGCCTCGGCGGCCACGGTGTCAGCCGGCTTCTGAGCCGGATATGCCCCGTGGTCGTGATAGTACATTTCGATCGCGGTCCGCAGTACGGCCAGGTTGGTTTTCAGGTCGGCCTCTCCGGGGTTGACTGCTCCCTGGCTGAAGCGCGGGATCGCCAGCGCGGCGAGCACGCCCAGAATCACGACCACGACGATCAACTCCACGATCGAGAGAGCGTTTTTGCTCATATCTAGAGTCTTCATTTGGATTGTCTGGCAAGCCCGCGGTTCGCATTTCCGCCAGCGCTGTTATCGGCAACGTTCGAGTGTTACTTGCCCGGCAAGTCAAAGGTGTGCGAAGCGTTGCCGGCACTCCTCCGGCTGCGAGCGCCGGCAATCGCGGAAGGCGTTTGTGAACGCGGTGGTAACGAGCGGGTCGGTCGTGTGGCCGGCCCCCTCGGCCAGCAGTTCGAGCGCCTCTTCCAGGCCGAGTCGCCTGCGATAGGAGCGGGTCGAGGTCAGCGCGTCGAAGATGTCCACGACGTGCAGGATGCGGGCCAGCATCGGGATCTCGTCGCCCCGCAGGCCGTCCGGATAACCCGAACCGTCGAAGTTCTCATGGTGGCACAGGACGGCCTCGAGCACGGGTTTGAGGCTGGAAACCGGGCTGAGCACGTCGAAACCGAGGCGCGGGTGTTGCTTGATCTGCTGGAATTCCTCGGCGGTCAGCTCGCCCGGCTTGTTGAGGATGTGCTCGGGGATCCCGATCTTGCCGACGTCGTGCAGCAATCCGGACCATTCCAGCATTTGGAGCTCTGCGGGAGGCAACCCGAGGGCTTTGCCGGTCAGGACCGCCAGCCAGCCGACTCGTTCGGAATGGCCGCCCGTATAGTGATCGCGGGCTTCGATGGCGTTGGCCAGGGCGCCGACCGTCTCCAGGGATGCCTGCTGTAACCGTTGCACCATCAGCAGGTTGCGCAGGATGTGGCCGCCGTAGACCAGAATCGTCTCCGACGCGAGGCGGTCATTATGGCTGAACGGGGGCTGGTGCCCGCGCCGCAAGGCGATGACCACGTGCGGGTGCTGCGTGTCCTGCTGCAAGGGGCTCAGCAGCGCATGCACGTCTCCCAGCCCGCGCTCCAGAGCCTGCGGCAAATTGAGGTGGCAGGCGCGGCCAGTGCGGCGCACCGCATCGATTTCACGGGCGAGCGGGGCGCGGATCTGCTGGGGGGCGACGACGAGCGGCTGCGCTCCACTTGAGCCGACGCGCACTTGCGAGCAACAGTGGCCATCATCGAGGAGCAAGGCGGCGGCAGCGAGGTTGTCGGCGTAGCGGCCGAGCAGGTCTGCTTCCATCGCCGCCGGGTCCTCGCGGGAGGAGAATTCCTGCGAGATCTCGAGCACGATGTTGAGACGCTGGTAGGCGCGCGAAAGCTCATGTCTGAGCCGGTCATGCTCGTCCGCGAGCTGCTGGAACTGACGAAGGATGTAGCTGCCGACGGGCGATTCGGTCGGGCTTGGCCCGGCCTGCCAGGTCAGGCCCGCCGCCCCCGGCCCCGGGTTCGTCTGGGGCTCGGCTGAGGCGGATCCGTCGGCGCTCGCGGGCGGGAGTGCCCAGTACGCGTCATGTCGCGCGGATTGTTCGTCCACCGCGGTTCTCGCTCGTTCCCGCCCGTCCTCCCCGCCGGGGGAGGCGGTCGGGAACAGTCGCTTGCTCGTGCAAACGGCCCGAACCCCCTGCAAAGTGTTCGTGCTGCCGCAGTGGTGTATCGAAACGGCGGGGGGCAGGCTTTTTTGCCGGCGGGCTCATTTAGGCGAGCGCAAGAAACGCCCATCTAATCTGGGACGGTGAACGATTGGGGGTTCTGATAAGCGGGGGAGGATTCAAGGATTCCAGGATTCGAGGGGTCGAGGATTCGAGTGGGGCGGGGTCATCGGGCGTGGTTTTTGAGCCATTGCACAGTCTGCGCGAGGCCTTCGGCCCGGTCGATTCTTGGCTCCCAGCCGAGGTGTTGCCGAGCCCGGGTGATGTCCGGGCGGCGTAGCTCGGGGTCGTCCTTCGGGCGCTCGATGTGGATGATTTCGCTCTTGCCGCCGGTGAGCTGCACGATCTCCCAGGCGAATTCGAGGATCGAGATCTCGGCCGGGTTGCCGAGGTTGACCGGCTCGGTGACGTCGCTGTTTGCCAGGCGGATGAGCCCGTCGCCCAGGTCGGTGACGTAGCAGAAGCTGCGGGTCTGGCTGCCG
>CAZDTB010000099.1:0-7025 GCA_964508075.1 uncultured Planctomycetales bacterium | reverse complement strand
TCGCCGTGCACGGTGAGTGGTTTGCCGGCCACGCCTTGCATGATGAAGTTCGGCAGGGCGCGGCCGTCATCGGCGCGCATGCGTGGGCCGTAGGTGTTGAAAACCCGGGCCACGCGCGCCTCGATGTGGTGAGCATTCACATAGCTGGTGATCAGCGCCTCGGCAAAACGTTTGCCTTCGTCGTAGCAACTGCGCGGCCCGATCGGGTTGACGTGACCCCAGTACGACTCGCGTTGCGGATGTTCCTGCGGATCGCCGTAGACTTCGCTGGTGGACGTGTGCAGGAAGCGCGTGCCGGTTTTTCGGCAGAAATCGAGCAGGTTCCAGACGCCGCGCGAGCACGCGGCGAGGATATCCAGCCGGCGCGGGCCGAAGTCGATCGGCGAGGCGGGGCAGGCGAGGTTGTAAACGATCTGGAACGGCCCCTCGACGCGGAGCGGTTCGACGATATTGTGCTCGACGAACCGGAACTTTGGCCGGGCCTTCAGATCGTTGACGTTGGCCAACTGTCCGGTCGAGAGGTCATCGACGCCGACGACCTCGTGCCCGTCGTTGAGCAGGCGTTCACACAAGTGATATCCGATGAACCCGGCACAGCCGGTCACAAGCAGTCGCACGGCGGCACTCCCGGAGGGATGGGGCATACGAATCCAAAAAAGACTCGCCTCGGCCGATGGGGGCAGTCCCCAGGGCGCGTGATTGGAATTATAGTGGTCATTCCGAGGAAATAGGCAGGCGGAATGGATTTTGTGGACGCGTGGCGCCGCGGGAGTGACGCAGATGCGACTTTGCGTGATCGGCAGCGGATATGTGGGGCTGGTGACCGGTGCGTGCCTGGCGGACAGCGGCAACCATGTTGTCGCCGTCGACAACGATGCCGATAAGGTCAAGCGCCTTTCCAGGGGGGACCCGATCATTTTCGAGCCCGGGCTGGAAGAACTGTTGAAGTCCAACCTCTCGGCCGGACGCTTGCGGTTTACCACCGACCTGCGCGCCGCGACGGCCCATTCGCAGGTTGTCTTCCTGGCGATCGGAACCCCGCCGCGCGACGACGGCTCGGCCGATCTGTCGAATATCGAGTCGGTGGCTGTAGAGGTGGGCGCGGCGCTGAGCGGCTACACCGTGGTGGTGGTCAAGAGCACGGTGCCGGTGGGGACGTGCGGGCGTCTGGCAAAGCTGATCGCCGAGCACGCCCGGCACCCCTTCCATGTCGTCAGCAACCCCGAGTTTCTCAAGGAAGGCACCGCAGTCGACGATTTTCTGCGGCCCGACCGCGTGATCATCGGCGCCGGCGATGCCGAAGCGGGCGAAATCGTAGCGTCGCTCTACGTGCCGTTCGTCCGCAACAACAAGCCGATCATGGTGATGAGCCGGCGGGCGTCGGAGATGTCGAAGTACGCCTCCAACGCGTACCTGGCGACGCGGATCAGCTTCATCAACGAGATTGCGGAGGCATGCGAGCGGATGAACGTGGACGTGGACGAGGTCCGCCGCGGTATTGGCTCCGACGCGCGCATCGGGCACCACTTCATGTATCCGGGGGTAGGTTACGGCGGGAGCTGCTTCCCGAAGGACGTGCAGGCCTTGGCGAGTTTCGGTCGCGCCGCCGGCGCCAGTTGCGATATCCTCGAAGCCGTTCATCGTCGCAACGAAGCCCAGCGCATGCAGATGGTGCGAAGGATTCTGGAACGCCTTGGCCCGGATCCGCACGGAAGAAAGGTGGCCGTGTGGGGGTTGGCGTTCAAGCCCCAGACCGACGATATCCGCGACGCGCCCGCGATCGCGATCATCCAGGAGCTGCTCGAGGCCGGGGCGCAGGTTGCCGTGCATGACCCGCATGCTCTGGAGAACACGCGGGCCGTCTTCGGCGATCGGATCAGCTACTGCACCGATGCCTACGAGGCGCTGCGGGACGCCGACGCCCTGCTAACCGTGACCGAATGGATGGAGTATCGCAGTCCGGACTTCGAGCGGATCCGGGAGAACCTCAAGCAGCCGCTGATCTTCGACGGGCGGAACATCTACGATATGAAGACGATGAGACGGTACAATTTCGAGTACTACAGCGTCGGACGGCCCGCGCTGCGGCCGGGGACCTCCGACGACAATGCCGTCTGAGCGGCTGGGCGGCGGAGGATGGGACCATGAGCTCGCGGGCTGTATCGCTGCGAAAACTGCTCAGCGAGCGGACGGCGCCCGCGGCGGACCAGCTCGTCCGCGACGAGGGTGACCGCGCCGTGCGTTGCCTAGCGTGCGGGCACCGTTGTCTGATCAGACCGGATCGCCACGGGGTTTGCCACGTGCGTTTCAATCGCGACGGCGAGCTGCGTGTGCCGTACGGCTACGTCTCGTCACTAGCGGTCGACCCGATCGAGAAGAAGCCGTTCTATCATGCTTACGCCGGCGCCAACGCGCTATCGTTCGGGATGCTCGGTTGCAGTTTCCATTGTCCGTTTTGCCAGAACTGGGTTACCAGCCAGACGCTGCGTGACGAAGGGGCGATTTCCGAGCCGCACTTCGTTACGCCCGAGCACGTCGTCGAGCTGGCGCTCGAGCACGGCTGCCCGGTGATCACCAGCACGTACAACGAGCCGCTGATCACGACCGAATGGGCGGTCGAGATCTTCAAGCTGGCAAAGCAGTCCGGGCTGACCGGATCCTATGTCTCTAACGGCAACGCCACCCCCGAAGTACTCGAATACATCCGTCCGTACGTCAGCCTGATGAACGTCGATCTCAAGGCGTTTAGCGACAAGACCTACCGCAAGCTGGGCGGCGTGCTCGAGGACACGCTCAACACGATTCGGCTGCTGAACAAGCTCGACTTCTGGGTCGAGGTGATTACGCTGGTCGTGCCCGGGATGAACGATTCCGACCAGGAACTGCGCGAGATCGCGGACTTCCTGGCAGGGGTCTCGCCGGAGATACCCTGGCACGTGACGGCGTTCCACCCCACCTACAAGATGACCGACCCGCCGCGCACGCCGGTCGAAACGCTGCTGCGGGCCTACGAGATCGGCAAGCGCGCCGGGGTGCAGTTTGTCTACACCGGGAACCTGCCCGGGATGGTCGCCGACTGCGAGAACACCCACTGTCCGACGTGCAATGAAGAGCTGATCGTCCGGCACGGGTTCTACGTTCGCCGAAACGCGCTCAGCGGTTCGTGCTGCGGTTCGTGCGGCACCAGGATTCCCGGGGTGTGGGCCCGGCGCGCGACGAACGAGGGCAGTGCGACATAGCCACATGTTTCCACGATAATCGGTCCCGGTTTACACCTGCGTTCCAAGGAGAGACGTCATGGCATTCGAGATTACCAAGGTAGACGTTTGGGCCGGCGAGATGAAGGATCGTCCGGGCACTCTGGCAAACAAGCTCGGACCGGTTGCGCAAGCGGGAGCGAATCTCGACTTCGTGATCGCCCGGCGCCAGCCGGACAAGCCCGGCACCAGCGTGGTTTTCCTCGCGCCGCTTCAAGGGCCGCAACAGACCCAAGCGGCCGAAGGCGCCGGTCTGGCAAAGGCCGCCGGGCTGCGCTCGGTCCGCATCGTCGGGCCGGATCGTCCCGGGTTGGGGGCGGCCATCGCCCAGACCGTCGGCGAGGCGGGGCTCAACATTCGGGGTCTGTCGGCGGCGGCGGTCGGCGATCGCTGCGTGACCTACATCGCGTTTGAGACCGACGACGATGCGGCGAAGGCGATCCGAGTACTGAAGCCAACGTTGGTGTGAGACTTCGATTCGCGATCAGCGGGTCAGCATTACCAGCAGGGTGACCAGGGCGATGACCGCGGCGATCGCCGCCAGAATCACGCGCCAGTGTTGCAGGGCGACCTGGCGCTCGGCGGCCTCGGCGGCGCGTTCGGCCGGGGAGCGCCCGCCCGCCGGTGCGCTGGCACCGGCTGGCGGTGCAGTTTCGGTGGGCGCGCCCTTCTTGGCCGCCTTTGCGGCGGCCTTGGCCAGCTTCTTGGCCAGTTTGAGATCTTCTTTGCTCGGAGTCACCAACACAGTTTACACGCAAATCCTCCCGGTGTCAGGCGGTTACGGCGTAGCGACCGCTGGTCCGCGCTTGCCCGAGGGTAACCACCTCATCGTAATTCTATTCGGCCGGCGATCCGGGTTATTGCGGGCGCCAAATCGGGCGCCAGCGTGGTTGACGTGCGGCGCAAAGATGTCTAGCGTGAAGGTTTTCCGGCGCGGCAGGTGGTGTGGCTGCCGACCCGAGAAGCGCTTGGGGAACCATCATGAGTATCAGTCGGATCGCAGCCGGCATCGGCGAATCCGTCACGCTCAAGCTCAACGCCATGGTGGCGGCCCTGAAGGCCAAGGGCGAGCCGGTGATTCACCTGGGTGGGGGGGAGCCGGAGAGCAAGGCCCCGGTCGATGCCATCCGCGCCGGCTCCGCACTGCTCAGCACCGGTGAGGTCCGTTACACCGCCGCCTCCGGGACACCGGCGCTCAAGCAGGCCATCATCGGATACACCGAAAAGCACTACGGCCGAACCGTCGAGCCGCAGAACGTGATAGCCTCCGGCGGCGCGAAGCAGGCCATCATGGTTGCGCTCCAGACCGTGGTCGATCCGCAGGACGAGGTCATCTTCCCGAGACCTTACTGGGTCAGCTATCCCGACATGGCGCGACTGTGCGGCGGCGTGCCGGTGCCCGTCGATGCGGCCGACGGTTCGCTACGGCCGAGCGTCGACGATATCGCTCGGCGGGTTACGCCGAAGACCAAGGTGATCCTGATCAACAGTCCGAACAACCCGAGCGGGGTGATGTACTCCGAGGATTTCATCGCCGGGGTGGTCGGCTTGTGCGAACAGCGTGGCGTTTACCTGATCATGGACGATATCTACCAGCGCCTGGTCTTCGACGGCCGTGAGCCGGTCAACTGCTACGACTATGCCAAGCAGACCGGGGAGGATTCAAAGCTGATCGTGGTCAACGGCGTGTCGAAGCAGTACGCCATGACCGGCTTCCGTATCGGTTGGGCGATCGCGGCCAAGAAGCTGATCAAGGTGATGGGTAACATTCAGGGGCATCAGACCTCGGGCCCCTCGGCGCTGTCCCAGCAGGCTGCGGTCGGTGCGTTGACGGGCGACCAGTCGTCGGTCGAGGCGCTGCGGGTGACGCTCGAGAACAACCGCGACGTGCTGCTCGATCGGTTGAAATCGATCGAGGGAATCAAGGTGGCCAAACCGGACGGGACGTTCTATAGCTTCGTCGATTTCCGGCGGTACGAGCGCGATTCGGTGAAGCTCGCCGAGTATCTGCTCGACGAGGTACGGGTCGTAACCGTGCCGGGGGTCGCGTTTGGTATGGACGGGTATCTGCGGATCAGTTTCTGTGGGGCGCAGAGCGAGATCCGGGAGGGTGTCGAGCGAATCAGGCCGGCCCTGGTCAGATACCCGGCCCGGCAGTGAAGCAACCAGCACCAGCTCGCAAGAGGCATTACATGAGCAACAGCTTCGAAATGCAATCGCCCGCCGGTGGGCAGCGCGAAGAGCTGGCCAGCGAATACGGCCTTGAAAACCACGGGCTGATTAACCTCGGCCGCGTCTACTGGAACCTGTCGACGCCCGCGCTGTACGAGGAAGCGATCTTCCGCAACGAAGGCCACCTGGTTGACGGCGGCCCGCTGCTGGTCACGACCGGCAAGCACACCGCCCGCTCGGCCGCCGACAAGTTCGTCGTCCGCGAGCCGACCAGCGAAAAACAGATCTGGTGGGGCGACTACAACGTCCCGTGCAGACCGAGCCAATTCAACGGCCTGCGGACGCGTCAGGCGGCGTACTTGCAGGGCCGTGATCTGTTCGTCCAGGATTGCTACTTGGGGGCCGATCCCGAATACCGCATGCCGATCCGCGTTATCACCGAAACGGCCTGGGCGAGTTTCATCGCGCGCAACATGTTCATCAGGATCGAGAATCGGGATGAGCTCAAAAAGCATGTGCCCGAGTTCACCCTGATCGTCGCCACCAGCTTTCATTCCGACCCGAAGACCGACGGCGTGCGCTCCGACACCGCCATCATGCTCAATTTCGCCGAGCGGATGGCCATCGTGGCCTACGCGGCCTACGGCGGCGAGATCAAGAAGACCATGTTCACCGTGCAGAACTTCCTCTTGCCGCTCAAGGGCATCTTTCCGATGCACTGCTCGGCAAACGTCGGCACCGACGGCGACGCGGCGCTGTTCTTCGGGCTCTCCGGGACCGGCAAGACCTCGCTCTCGGCTGATCCGCGGCGGCGGCTGATCGGCGACGACGAACACGGCTGGGGTGCCCACGGCATCTTCAATTTCGAGGGCGGCTGCTACGCCAAGGTGATCCGCCTCTCGGCCGACAACGAGCCGCAAATCTGGGACGCCACCCGCCGCTTCGGCACTATCCTGGAGAACGTGATCTTCGATCCGATCTCGCGGCGGTGCGATCTCGACGACGACGCGATTACCGAAAACACGCGGGCCTCGTACCCGCTCAACTTTATCCCCAACATCGTCCCCGAGGGCATGGTCAGGTCGCATCCCAAGAACGTCATCTTTTTGACCTGCGACGCCTCGGGCGTCCTGCCGCCGATCTCGCGCCTGACGCCCGACCAGGCCATGTACCACTTCATCAGCGGCTACACTTCGAAGGTCGGCGGTACCGAGCTGGGTGTCGGCAAGGCCCCCAAGGCAACCTTCAGCACCTGCTTCGGCGCACCGTTCATGGTGCACCACCCGTTCGTCTACGCCAAGATGCTCAAGCAGCGCCTCGCCGAGCACGGCGCCCAGTGCTGGCTGATCAACACCGGCTGGACCGGCGGCCCGTTCGGCGTCGGCCAGCGCATGAGCATCGCCCACACTCGCACGCTGCTCAACGCCGCCCTCGACGGCCTGCTCGATAACGTCCAATACCGCCAGGACAAGCTCTTCGGCTTCGATGTTCCAACCAGCTGCCCCGACGTCCCGACCGAGATCCTCGACCCGGAAAACACCTGGGAGAACAAAGACCAGTATTGGCAGAAGTACGACGAGCTCGCCGCCCGCTTCG
>CAZDTB010000098.1:3293-12542 GCA_964508075.1 uncultured Planctomycetales bacterium | reverse complement strand
ACTGGATGCGTGACATGGCCGGCATCTCACGCATCCAGTACCCGGCCTCGAACCGCGTGATCCGGACGATGTGCTCGGCGCGCGTCTCGGAGGAGATGGTGCTCGAAGCGTTCCGCTGCGGCGCGCCGGTCGTGCTGGTCTCGGGTTGCCATTACGCCGACTGTCATTACATCAACGCCAATCGCCAGACGGTCAAGCGCGTGCAGCGTTTGTGGGACAAGCTGGAGAAGCTCGAGATTCGCCCGGAGCGCCTGCAACTCGAGTGGATCAGCGCCGCCGAGGGTCAGAAGTTCGCCCAGGTGATGCGCCAGATGGAAGAGCTGCGCAAGACGGTGACGATGGAGGAGATCGAGCATGCCCGCCGGGCCTTGCAGCCGATACCCAAGAAGATTCCGGAGAGAAAGAAGGCGACCGCGGGAGCCCGCTGAGTGAGTTTCAGGACGTCCGGAGAAACAGATGGCGACACCAACCCTGGAGACTTTTCGGTGCATGATGTGCGGCTACGAATATCAGGAGCCGGTTGAAAAGGGCGAGGACAAGGAGCGCTCCTGTCCCAAGTGCCGCTCGAGCAGTATCCGGCATCTCAAGCGGAAACCGCCGAGCAAGGAGTGACCGGGATGCCTAAAGCCGCGGGCGACCGCGAAGATTTCGTACGCGTCAACTTCGACTTTCGTCGCGAGCTGGCCGAGAAGATCGAGGGGGACCTGGCCAGCTTCTGCTACCAGTGCGGGGCCTGCGTGGGGGATTGCCCGGCGGCGACATACAGTGACACCTTCAACCCGCGGGAGATCATGCTGAAAGTCCTGTACGGGCTCGGGGAGGAATTGCTGGTTAAGGACTCGATCCTCTGGGAATGCACGAACTGCTACAACTGCCACGAGCGCTGCCCACAGGAGGTCAAGCCGGTCGAGGTAATCATCTCCCTAAAAAACATGCTCGCGGATCGCGGGATCTATCCGGACCCCGTCGCGAAGATCATCAAGACGTTCGAGGAAACCGGGCGCACCACTCCGATCGGTCCGGCAGTGCAGCGACAGCGCGAACGGTTCGGCCTGCCCCCCCTGCCGCCCGTCCCGATGGACGAGATCCGGAAGCTGATCGAGCCGGCGGAGGAGAAGGGAGGCACGGCTTGAAGCGCTTCGCATTCTTCCCCGGCTGCCTGATCCCGGCCCGGCATCCCGCGATGGAGTTCGCCATCCGGCATACTTTGCCCAGGCTGGGGATCGAGATCGTCGATCTGGAGGGCGCCTCGTGCTGTCCGGATCCGATCTACTTCAAGTCCAAGGACAAGCTCTCGTGGCTCGCGGTGGCCGCCCGGAACCTTACGCTGGCGGAAGACCTGGGGCTGGACGTGTTCACCAATTGCTCGGGGTGCACCGCCACTTTGTCGGAGACGTACCACCTCCTACAAAACGATGCGCTCAGAGCCCGGGTCAACGAACGCTTGAAGAGAATCGGACGGGAGTATCGCGGGACCAGCCGGGTCCGACACATCGCCACCCTGGTGCGCGACGAGGCCGGCTACGACGCGGTCCGCGAGTCCGTCGTGCGTCCGCTCGAAGGCCTCCGGGTGGCAATCCATTACGGGTGCCACCTCTTGAAACCCAGCCGGATCATGCAGGTCGACGATCCCAACAACCCCACCGTGCTCGAGAACCTGGTGCTCGCGCTCGGGGCGACGCCGGTGCGCCACCGCAACTGGTACCTCTGCTGTGGCAAGGCCTGCCAGACGGACGAAATCCCGGCCAACATGATGCACGATCTGTTGCGTACGGTGAACGACGAGCAGGCGGACATCTTGGGCATGATCTGCCCGACCTGCTTCGGCCAGTTCGATCACGGGCAGATGAAGGTCGCCAAGCGGTTCGGCGAGGACTTCCATACGGCCCCTATCTATTACTTCCAGCTCCTGGCTTTCGCCCAGGGCGTCCCGTACGATAAGTTGGGCTTCGAACGGCAGCGCTTCAAGCCCGAATGCCTGCTCCGGTTCGAGGCCGCCGCCAGCCCCACGGCGGAATCCTCTCCGAGCAGCCGCCGGACGGAGTGAATCCGATGGCAAAGTACAGGATTGAGATCAAACGAGACCTGTGCTGCGGCGACGGGCTCTGCCGCGAAGAGGCCCCGGCGACGTTCGGCCAAGATGATGAGCTAAGGTCCCGCGTAACGAACCCGGATGGTGATCCGCCGGAGGACATTCTGGGCGCGGCGAAGAACTGCCCGCTGCATGCGATCACCCTGTTCGACGCGGAGACGGGTCAGAAGGTCTGGCCGTAGGATCCGCTTTGAGGCCCGGCGAGCCTAGCCAGCACTTGAGGTGTGGCATGTGTTTGCATTTGTGTACCATTTTATGTATCGCGACCATACAGATAGGTGAGCAAAGCAAGCCTGAAGCGCTGCTGGCATTGGAGCAGGCGCGGCGGTCGCTGTTCAGCGGCGCCGTGCGGTGGACACGGACTGAAGCCTGGCTCCCGGAGCGAGAGTTCACACACGTCTGCCGGTACGCGGCCAATGGCGACCGGATCTACGAAGAGCGCGGCGACCAGGATGGCTGGGTCACCTACAGCGGTACAGAGCCTCTCAGAAAGTATCCCCAACTGTACATGGTCAACGGTGATGGAACTTGGTCCTATCGAGAGACGGAGTGTATTGCTGATTTGTGGCGACCGGACGCCGAGCTGAGCGAGGAGGAGTGGAATCCACTGCCGGAGCCCCAGGAAATGCGCGATATTCGCTGGATCGGCCTGCACCCGTCGAGCAGACTTTGTTTCGAGTTCGGCACGGAATGCCTGTGGGGCGCCGAACCTGCACTCGCGGGACAGTCTCAGGACGCCCGGGTCGCTCCAGCGATCGTCGCCGGGGGCGCCGAACCTGCATTCGCGGGACAGTCTCAGGAGGCGCCGCACGTTGAGTGGGAGCAAACAGAGCGGGACGGGAAATTCGAAGTGACCAGGCACCGCGAAGGTGGGGCGACGATGACCTGGCTGATCGATCCGGCCCGTGGGTGGAACGCCGAGCGCATCTGGGGCCGCGACGGTCGCAACGAAATCGAGACTCTGTGCGCCCTGAAGCAGTACGGCGAAGTCTGGTTCCCGGAGACGGTGACAACTGTTGTCAACGGCGTTCTTCGCGAGACGTATGTCGTTCGAGCGGCAGAGTTCAACCAGCCAGACGATCCGCTGCGATTCACGGGAACCGATCTGGGGCTCGAACCGGGCTTCTCGGTCAGCCCGCAGAATTACCGCCTGGGCCCGCCGTACTTCGATCATGCGTGGGATGGCGAGCGCATGGTGGATCCCGAGGAGTGGAGGGAAGCGCGCAGAACGGGAAAGAAGAAGCCCGGACCGACGGTGCAGGCCAGGCTGCGCGGGGAGCTGAGCCCTTACCTCACGGAGGAGCAGCGCAAGGAATGGCGTGAACACGATCGTGAAATGGCGTTTCGTGCGCAACAGCTCAGACCGTCGTCAGAGTGGGAGCGCCACGTCAAGGAGTTTATCGAGCGCTACAGACTGGATGACGAGCAGACGCAGAAGGCAATGTCGGTCCTGCGCGAGTGCCAGAAGAGAGGGCATCACTATCTGAATCGGAAGAAATCAGAGTTCTACCGGCTACAGACCGAGATTGAGAAAGCGCGCGAGGCACGCAATCAGCCTGAATTGAAGCGTCTGCACGAGAAGATGCGCTCGCTCCGAAAGCCGGTCAACGACATTTTCGAGCAAGAACTCAAGCTGCGACTCGAGCGACTTCCGACACGCCGTCAGCGTGAACTGGCCGAAGCGGCCACAAGTCAGCCAGGTCCGGCAAATGGCCCGTAGCGGCCAGGCCACGGCCGTCCAGCAGTCTGCTGTTCTTATCGAAAAGGTATGCGCCCACCCCAAAGATAACTGGCCCCCGCGGCTGACGCGCCCATGAGGCCGCGCTAACCGCGCTGGTCGATCGGCACGAACTGCCGCAGCGTGGGGCCCATGTAGATCTGGCGCGGGCGGTAGATGCTCGCCTGATTCTCGTGCACCTCGCGCCAGTTGGCGATCCAGCCCGGCATCCGCCCGATGGCAAAAATCACCGAGAACATGTCGATCGGAATCCCGATCGCCTTCATGATGATCCCGCTGTAGAAGTCGACGTTCGGGTATAGCTTTCGTTCGATGAAGTACTCATCATTGAGCGCGACTTCCTCGAGCTGCTTGGCGATATCGAGCAGCGGGTCGTGGGTACCGAGCTTGTCGAGCAATTCGTCGCAGGCCCGCTTCAGAATCCGCGCCCGTGGATCGAAGTTCTTGTACACGCGGTGCCCGAAGCCCATCAGCCGCACGCCCGAGTCCTTATTCTTCACCCGCTCGATGAACGACTCGACCGATTCACCGCTCTCCTGAAGCTCCATCAGCATCTTGACCGCCGCCGCGTTCGCCCCGCCGTGCCGCGCTCCCCACAGGGCACACACGCCCGCCGCCACCGAGGCGTAGATGTTCGCCCCCGCCGACGCCACCATCCGCACCGTCGACGTCGAGCAGTTCTGCTCGTGATCGGCGTGCAGCAGGAAGATCTGTGCCATCGCCTTCTTGACGACCTGGTCCGGCTCGTAGAAGTCGTTCGGCTTGCTGAACATCATGTGCAGGAAGTTCGGCGTGTAGCGCATATCCGGGCGCGGGTAGACGAACGGGTCACCGATCGACTTCTTATAGCTGAAAGCCGCGATCGTGCGCACCTTGCTCATCAGCCGGGCGGCGGTCTCGATGAAATGGCTGTCGTCCTCGATCTCCATCAGCTCCGGCTGAAAGCAACTGATCGCGTTGATCATCGCGGACAGGATCGCCATCGGGTGCGCGTTCGGCGGAAAGCCCTCGAAGTGGTAGCGCATGTCCTCGTGGATGAACTGGTGCTGCTGCAGGTGGCCGCGGAACATGTCGAGCTCGGCCTGCGTGGGCAGCTCGCCGAAGATCACCAGGTAGGCGGCCTCGACAAACCGGCAGTGCTCGGCGAGGTCCTCGATCGGGTAGCCGCGCATGCGCAAGATACCCTGCTCGCCGTCGATAAAGCTCACCCGACCGAGACACGATCCGGTGTTGGAGTATCCTTCATCGATCGTGATCAGTCCGGATTGCGCCCGGAGCTGCGTGATATCGAGCCCGAACTCGTGCTCGGTCCCCTCGACGACGGGCAGCTCATGCGTCTTGTCACGGAATGTCAGTCTCGCGGTTTCGGCCATGTCGTCACCTTCCTCGATGCCTCGCGCGCCGCGGTCACCCCCGGCGGTATGCCGAGCTCTAGAGTGGTTTCAAAGACAGTCGGGTGCCACGGGCGGCTTGTCCGCCCGTGTTCTGCCGCCACTGGCAGGCAAGCTGCCAGTGGCACCCGGCAGGGATTCTCTGAATCTGCTCTAGCACCTTCGCCGTGTCCAACTCGTGAAACGCTGACATGCATAGATTATTGATCCGATTGGCTCTCATGTCCCCCGGCTCGGCGAAGTGTTCTCATGTTCGATAATGGGCGTTACAGGACTTGAACCTGTGACCTCGTCCGTGTGAAGGACGCGCTCTAGCCGACTGAGCTAAACGCCCGTTAGTGCACGGCGGCTTGCCGCCACATACGTATTATCGTCGTGATCAGGCGGTCGGGTCAAGGGTCGCTGTCGGGTAGGGCGCGGATGGCGGCCGTGTAATACTCGTACGCCGCCCGAACCTCGCGCAGCGTGTCGCCGGCGAACTTGTCGAGCCAGGCGCGGGCGACCTCGAACGCGACGACGTTTTCGGCGACGACGCTGGCGGCGGGGACGGCGCAGGTGTCGCTGCGCTCGTAGTCGCTGCGCTCGGGCTGGAGCGTCTGGAGATTGACGCTGTCCATGCCCTGGAGCAGCGTGCTGATCGGTTTCATGGCGGCGCGCACGACCAGCGGCTGGCCGTTGGTCATGCCGCCTTCGAGGCCGCCGGCGCGGTTCGTCTTGCGGACGAAACCGAAGTTGGGCGTGTCGCGCTGGGCGGGGTCGAAGTAGATCGCGTCGTGAACCTGGCTGCCGGGTCGGCGGGCGGCCTCGAAGCCCAGCCCGATCTCCACGCCCTTGAAGGCCTGGATTGAGCCGATGGCCTGCATGATCCGCCCGTCGAGCTTCTGCTGCCACGAGGCGCAGGAGCCGAGTCCGGGGAGCAGCCCGGTGACACGGACCTCGACGATCCCGCCGAGTGTGTCTTTGTCTTTCTGCGCCTGCTTGATGGCGGCGATCATGGGGTCGACGGCGGCGGAGTCGGGTGTGTAGACATCGTTCGCGTCGCGGGCAGCCTGAAGTTGGGCCAGGTCGGTGTCCTCGGGAACGGTGGCCTCCACGGGGCCGATCCGCGTCACGAAACCAACGCAGAGCACGTCGAATTCGCGTAGCAGGCACTTGGCGAGCGCACCGGCGGCTACGCGGGCCGCCGTCTCGCGGGCCGAGGCCCGTTCGAGCGTCGCGCGGCAATCGGTGGTCAGCCACTTGAGGCTTCCGGCGAGGTCGGCATGCCCGGGCCGCGGGCGCGAAATCTCCGGAGCCTGGTCGATTCGAAAGTCCGCATTCGGCAACTGCATTACCACCGGCGAGCCGATCGTCACGCCCTGGCGCACGCCGCTGAGGATCGTGACGGCATCCTGCTCCATTCGCATGCGATCGCCGCGGCCGTAGCCGCCCTGTCGTCGGCCGAGCTCGGCGTTGATCAGATCAGTGTCGACGTTCAGGCCGGCGGGGAGGCCCTCGACGAGGGTGATCAGGGCTTGGCCGTGGGATTCGCCGGCGGTGCGATAGGTCAGCTCCGGCATGGGTGCTCCTGTGTTGAGGGCGTCGGCGTGGTGAGCCACGGCCCTACGTCGCGGGGGCGTGTCTCGCCGTCCGGGGCTCTTTCGGGCGACGCTTGACCGTGCCACCCAACTGCTGGCTGAAATGCTACTCAGATTGGGCCGGGCGCGGTAGGGGTGTGGATGGCGCGCGTCAGTGCTTGAAGTGGCGCGTGCCGGTGAAGACCATGGCGACGCCGCGCTCGTCGCACGCCGCGATTACCTCCTGGTCGCGTTTGCTGCCGCCGGGCTGGATGATCGCGGTGACGCCGGCGTCGGCGAGAATGTCTGGTCCGTCGCGGAAGGGGAAGAAGGCGTCCGAGGCCGCCGCGGCTCCCTTCAGCTCAGGCTCGTGTCCGTTCTCTTTCGCGAGCCAGGTCGCGATCCGGCAGCTCATCACGCGGCTCATCTGCCCGGCCCCGTTGCCCAGCAGCGTGCCGTCCTTGCAGACCGTGATCGCGTTGCTCTTGGTATGCTTGCAGATCAGCCAGGCCAGGCGCAGGTCGTCCAGCTCGGCGTTGGTCGGTTGGCGCTCGGTGACGACCTTCCACTGCTCCTCGTTCAGGGCGACCAGGTCGCGCGTTTGCATGAGCACGCCGCCGGCGATGCGCTTGAAGTCCATCTCGTTTGCGTCGGGCTCGGTGCTCAGGTTGCCGACGTCGAGCAGCCGCACGCGTTTGCCCCAGGCTTTCTGCGGTTTGCCTTCGACTTCGCCGCGGATGATCCGCACGGCCTCTTCGTCGAACGAAGGCGCGAGCCAGACCTCGACGAAGAATCCACCCGCGCCGGCCGGCTTGCCCCAGCGTTGATACGTCTCCATCACCTCCTCGGCGAACTCGGCGTTCACGTTGAAGTTCACCGCCAGAATCCCACCCATGGCGGCGTTCGGATCGCCCAGGTAGGCGTTCCGATACGCCTCGATCGGATCAGCATCGATCGCGGAACCGCACGGGTTGGTGTGCTTGATGAAGCAGGCGACCGCGCCATCCCTCACTGGGGGACCTACCTCCGGTCGGTCAGAATCGGCCAACTCTCCATATCCCAACCCGCTCTGCCAGAACCACTGATAGTCCTCAGGTTGGGCTACGAGACCTGAGGTGACCGGATTGTGGTACATGTAGTCCCACTTCTCGTGGTAATCCGCTTCGCTACGAATGACCCGATCGAAGTTCTCATCAAGCCAAAGGGAGCCCCTCGCGCCGCGAGCCTTGTTGATTTCCCTGGCGGAGAAGTTCTTGATGCTCTTCAGCAGTTCCGCTAGTGGTATCCAGCGCTGTGTCTCGTTCTCGAAGGGGGTCAGAATCAGGTGCACATGGTCCGGCATCACGCACGCGCAGTGCAGCGTCATCTTCTTCCCGTGCCAGAACCTACACGCCGAGAGCACCCGGTCTCGCTCGGTGTTCGCGAGCGATCCCTTTCGGACTCGGAACGTGATGAAGTACATGGATTCGGGCTTCTCGATGTGGGGCAGATGTCGACGGAAGTGTACTTCGTCAGTAACAGACCGGCCGGAGGCCGGTCCCCCAGCGTCTTTTTGACCGGCCGGAGAGCGGTCTCCCGGTGAATGACCGACCCGAGGTCGGTCCCCCAGATTGTGGGGGACCGGCCTCCGGCCGGTCATGCGAAGTCGGTCGCCCGCCCGGGTCAGCTCCGCACACAGCTCCAATGCCGCGCTGGCGTCCGCGTAGTTGTTGAAGGAGAGCGAAGGATTGCCACGTTCCGCAAAAGACTTCCGTTTGAATTGCTCACGGTTCTCCCGTGGATTGACCGTCGACAGTTCAAGCGGATGGTGTTTCTGGCCCGAGGGCATGAAAACGCCCGCCTGCTGATACGGATTCTCGCCGTACCCGGGTGTATCCCAATAACTCAGGTAGTGCGCTTGCTCCGGGTCGAAGAACTCGACGATGTCGGCCTCCTCGTCTTCGTGGCGCGCAAGATACGCCATGATTCGCGCGTCATACTGCGAGGTGTGCCGGAACACGGACTCGGCATAGAGCTCGCGATCCGAACGCCAGCCATACTCCGTCAACATGCTCCCTCGCAAGCAGAGCAACACGTACTCGTAATCCCCCGGGTCATCCGGCACCAGCACATGCTTGTGATTCTTTGCCGCGGCGCGGAGCAGGCAGGGGCCGCCGATGTCGATCATCTCGATCGCTTCTTCGAACGTGCAATCCGGCTTGGCGATCGTCTTCTCGAACGGATAGAGGTTCACGATGACCATGTCGATCGGCTCGATGCCCTGCTCCTCGAGCTGGCGCATATGCTCAGGGTTATCGCGGTCAGCCAGGATCGCGGCGTGGATCTTGGGGTGCAGCGTCTTGACGCGGCCGTCCATCATCTCCGGGAAGCCGGTGACGTGCTCGACCAGCGTCACCGGGATGCCGGCGTCGGTCAGCGTTTTCGCCGTCCCGCCGGTGGAGATGATCTCGATGCCGAACTCCTCGTGTAGCG
>CAZDTB010000098.1:0-3283 GCA_964508075.1 uncultured Planctomycetales bacterium | reverse complement strand
TCGGCGACGCCGGTCTTGTCGTAAACGCTGATCAGCGCCCGGCGAATCTTGACTGAGTCAGGCATCGTCTCGTCCCTGCAATGAACGGCAGCTACGATCGACATTATCCCCCGTCGCACTTCAAATGGAAGAACCGCGGGCTTCAGCCGGCGCGGTCACACCGCGCGGACTCAAGTCCGCGGCTCTTCGAGCCAGCCCTCTATTCGAGATGCCCGTCTTCATGGGCGTGCTGCACTTGCCAAAGGGATGGGCCCTAATCGCCGGTGTACTCCTTGCTCACCTTCGACTTTCCGCCGATGGGTGGGCCCGGCCGTTTGCTCCTGAGGTGGTCCTCCTCCGCCGGTTTGGGAGCCCCGGCTTCAGCCGGGGTCTCGGCCTGCTCTTCGGGGCTCTTGGGGCCCAGCGACGCCTGGCGGACGTCTTCGGCCAGCACGATCGGCACGCCACGCTTGCGCGCGCAGAAGATCCGGCCGTCCTTGGCGGCGATGTATAGGGCCGCGACGCCGGGCGACGGCATCGGCATGGTGAAGCCGGGCGCCGGCACGGTGTGGAGGAGCTTGCCGTCCGCGAGGCCGGCGATCAGGATGCTCTCGTCGCGCGATAGGACATAGGCGCGCTTCTCGTCGGCCGTCAGCAGCTCGCGCCCGCGCGGCAGCGTCCAGCGCACGCGCTTTTCGACGTCGACCGTTCCGGTGTTGACCGCGGCCAGCCCGTCCTTGGGGGAGTATTGGAAGACCACCTGGGGGGTGATGACCGGGGGCTCGTAGAGCGGTCCGGAAAACCGGGTTCGCCAGCGCAGGCCGCCGAACGCTGGGTCGAGCAGGTACAGCGAGTGGTCGCGGCAGGCGACATAGACGCCGTTGTCATCAGCCGCCAAGTCGGCCGTGACCGGGCCGACGCGCCGGGCTTTCCAGTAGAACTGTTTGTCTGCGGCGACGCAGGCGTAGACGGTGCCGTCGTCGCCGGCGAAATAGAGGTATTTGCCAAGCAGGGCCGGTCGGGAGACGACCGGTCCGTTGGCCCGAGCCTTCCAGTCTTCGAAGTCCTGATCCAGGTGGAAGGCGTAGATCTTCTGGTCGATTCCCCCGACATAAATGCGGAGCCCGTCGCTGATTGCCGGCGAGCCGGTCGGGAAACGCGTCTCCACAGCTTGGATCGGTCGTCCGCTGTAGCGGTCGTATTGCGAGAAGGCCGGCGGGGTCACAAACACCGTCCGCTCGCCCGCGTGGCAGGGCCGCCGAATCTCGTACCCTGCGGTCGTCACCTGCTTGGCCCAGCGGATCGCCCCGGTGTGCGCGTCGATCGCGTACACGTACCCGTCTTGCGTGGCGGCGTAAATCTGGTCGTCGACCAGGTAGCTCGCGGTGATCTCCTGCCCGGTCTGGAGCGGCAGCTGCAGCTGCCAGTACTTCACCAGCCCGGCTTCATGCAGCGCCGAGCTGTCGATGAAATCACTCTCTCCCAGCACCGCCGGCCCGCTCAGAGCCAGCAACGAGCAGATCAGTGCGAGCTTCTGTGGCATCGACTGTCCTCACCGGGCGGCTGCTCGGCCCGTCGTCTTCCCCCGGGATATCCCGCAGGTCCAAACTAGCCTTCGGCCGAGTTTTCGTCAACTCGGCGTCACGCCGCTTGCATCCCCGGCCGGTCAGTCCTATCCTCCCCAATGTCCGGCAGGGTCAGGGGTAGTCCCTAGGCGCGTGGGCGCCGTGCCCACGCCGGTGATAAACCTGTCGCGAAAGGGAGGAAACGATGAAACGGATGTCACGAGTAAGAGGCATGCTTCTGGCCCTGACGGCGGTCGTTCTGCTGGTGGGCTGCGAGAGTGGAAAAGACCTGCAGATCACCGAGCTGCAGCAACAGGTGGACGACCTGCGGCTTCAGCGGGGCGATCTCGAGTCACGGCTGGCGGCGGCGCTGAATGGCGGGGACCGGGCCCGCCAGATGGCGCTTACGGTACAGCAGCAGCTCGACGAGGCCCGTCGGCAGCTCGCCGAGATGGAGGCTCAGCCGGGCAATCTGCCGGAGGGCTGGGAGGGAACCGGGCAGATCGCGTGGGTGCCGCTGGCCGGCGATCTCCTGTTCGACTCCGGCAGGGCAAAGCTCAAGAAGGGTGGTGCCGAGTCGGTGGCGGCGATCGCCCAGCAGATCAATGAGAGCTTCCCAAATCGGCAGATTTTCGTGATCGGGCACACCGACGCCGACCCGATCAAAGTGACCAAGAACCTCTGGGACGACAATCTTGACCTGAGCGTGAACCGGGCGATGACCGTGGCGCGCGAGTTGCAAAAGCTTGGCGTCAACGCCGAACGGATCATCGCCGCCGGTCAGGGTGAGTACAATCCGCGCGTGGCGAATGACACCAAAGTGAACAAGGCCCAGAACCGCCGCGTCGAGATTGTCGCTGTCGAAAGAGAATGATACCGGCGGGGAGTCGTCGGCGTAGGTGGTCGCCGGTATTGGCTCGCGCCGAGTCGCGGGTTTCGGCGTGCGGGGCTGCGTCGGCAGCAGAGTGACCGTGCCCAATAGTGTGGGGGAAACCGAGCCCGAAGCGTAAGCGCGGGAACGACGGGGGGTTCACGCCCGGCGCCGTGCGGCACCCACCCCGCCGCGGCGACGAGATTCGCTACGTAGCGCGTGCAGCATTTGCTGTGGCATCCCGGAAGCGTGAGTCCTGGTCCAGCCCGCACGCCGCCGCCAGGGCTTGCGTCTGGATCTGTTGCAGCTCGGCGTCATCCAATCCACAGAGTTGGCCGAGGACATAGGCCCGGCACACGCGGACGTGATAGAGGGGTTGGCCGCCGGGGCCGCCGACGCGCAGCAGCTTGCCTTGCTGACGTAGCCAGGAGGGAGAGCGTCGGAACCAGCGGGCGGCTTCGTGGGGGGTCATGAGTTCCTGGGCGACCTCGGTCATGGGCGTGTTCTCCGCTTCGAGCCGCTGCGGGCTGTAGTTTTCGGATCGTAGCCGCTCTCATTTGGAATATCAAGATATTCTAGACAAAATAGGCAAGGGGCAGCCCGGCGGGCCGGCTCCGGACAGGCGTCGAGTCGCGATCGGCCCCGCTGCCGTGTGGAGACGCCCTCGTGGTGATCGCTTCGCGGGTCGCCGACCGCGACAAGCGCGTCGCCTCCGTTTAGAATCCGCCTTGGCGGGGCTGACAGAGCCCGAAGAGCCGCAGGCTTCAGCCTGCGCGGCGCCGCGCGGACTGAAGTCCGTGGCTCCTTGTGAATGGTTGGGAGGCATCCATGGTGCTCAGCGATAAAACACAAGTACAGCAGCAGATCG
>CAZDTB010000097.1:7177-12601 GCA_964508075.1 uncultured Planctomycetales bacterium | reverse complement strand
GCCGAGAACTTTAAGCTCTTCGAGTCCGGCTGCGACCCCGAAGTCGCCGCCGCCGGCCCCAAACGCTTGTCGTGATCCGTGAATGTAGCGTCGGGTCTCCGTGCCCGACGGGAACGCACCGCCGGTGGGACTGTCATTCCGAAGGAACGCAGCGACTGAGGAATCTGGCACTCACCGCCGCAAACGGTAAGATCCTCAACGGATGGACGGGTGCCCCATCGCTTCAGCGGTGGGGGACACGAATCACGCGGCGCTTGTGTTTTCACGCGCCCTGCAACAGGAGGCGAACCAACATGAACCGACCCTTCGCACATAACGCTCAGAGTGACTCAGATACGCGCCTCACCCGTCGCGCCGCGATCAAGCTCGCCGGCGCCGCCGCGCTTGGCGTGGCGCTCGACCCTCTTTCGCAAACCGCGCGTGCCACCATGGATGACAAACCCCTGTTCAAGATCTCGCTCGCACAGTGGTCGCTGCACCGCACGCTGTACGGCGGCAAGCTCGACAATCTCGACTTCGCCGCCGTCGCGAAGAACGACTACGGCATCGAGGCCGTCGAGTACGTCAACCAGTTCTTCAAGGACAAGGCCAAGGACGCGGCGTATCTCAAGGAGATGAAGCAGCGCGCCGTCGACGCCGGCGTCCGCAGCCTCCTGATCATGATCGACGGCGAAGGGGCCCTCGGCGATCCGGATGACGCCAAACGCACGCAGGCCGTCGAGAATCACTACAAGTGGGTCGAGGCCGCCCAAGCGCTCGGCTGCCACTCGATCCGCGTCAACGCCGCCAGCGGCGGCAGCTATGAAGAGCAGCTCGAGCTCGCCGCCGACGGCCTCCGCCGCCTGACCGAGTTCGGTGCCAAGCACGATCTGAACGTGATCGTCGAGAACCACGGCGGTCTGTCGTCCAACGGCGCCTGGCTCGCCGCCGTCATGAAGAAGGTCGCCCACCCGCGCTGCGGCACATTGCCCGACTTCGGCAACTTCCGCATCAGCAAGGACGAGCACTACGACCGCTACCAGGGCGTCAAGGAGATGATGCCGTTCGCCAAGGCGGTCAGCGCCAAATCGCACGACTTCGACGAGCACGGCAACGAGAAGCACACCGACTACCAGCGCATGGTCAAGATCGTCCTCGACGCCGGCTACCACGGCTACATCGGCATCGAATACGAAGGCAGCGCCCTGAGCGAGCCCGACGGCATCCGCGCCACCAAGCGCCTGCTCGAGCGCGTACGCGAAGAGCTTTCTAAATCACGTCCGTAGCGTCCGGTCTCCGTGCCGAATGAGTGTAGCGCCCCGCGCGGCCCATCCGAGCCCTGAGCGTGAGCGAGGGGTCGCTGTAGCGACCGGGCCCCGCACCGGACGAATCCACCGGCGGGACGCCGGTGCCACCCATGTAGCGGCCGGCGCCTCGCCGGCCGTCGCAGTGTATCGATCTCGATGCGGATCGCGCTGCTCTCCAACACGACGATCCATGAGGCATCGCAACTCGTTATCGCGCGAAAAACCGTTGAGTCCGAGCACGCACGGCGATAGGATGGGGTCATACTGAATCGCCCGGCACAATGCCCGTGGATCTCTTCAGGGAGGCGGGGCCTTTCTCGTACACCATCGGAGGTGGACCATGTCCTTTCTGCATGCGGGACGAACACTAAGGGCCACGCTCATCGGCGCGCTTCTGGTAACCGGAACCGCATCTGCCCAAACCACGTGGTATGTGGATGATGATGCCGATCCGAACGGCGCCGGCACCAGTTGGCAGACCGCGTTCCAGACGCTTCAGAACGCGCTCGACGCGGCGGCCGACGACGATGAGATTCGCGTTGGCGGCGGGATCTACCTTCCGTCCGAGCAAATCGACCCCAACGACCCTCGAACTGCCACGTTCCAGCTCATCAACGGTGTCGGGCTCTACGGAGCTTACGCCGGCCTGGCCAACCCGAATAACCCCGACGAGCGCAACATCGAGCTATATGAGTCCGTCCTCAGCGGCGACCTGGAGGGAAACGACGACCCCAACGACTTCCCGGCTGGCCCGTCCTACGCCGATAACTGCTACCACGTGTTCTACCATCCTTATGGTCTGAGCCTGGATCACACCGCCGTGCTAGACGGCTTCACGATCGCTGGCGGAAACGCCAGCGGAAACTACGCCGACAGCTACGGCGGCGCCATGTACTGCTACAACAGCAGCCCGACGCTCGGCAACTGTGCTATTAATGATAACTCCAGCGACAAGGCCGGCGGCGGGCTGTACTGCTACGATAGTAGCCCGAGCCTGACCGACTGCACGCTTGCCGGCAACTCGGCCAATGAGACCTACAGCAGCGGCGGAGGGCTGGCCTGTTGGTATGGTGACCCAGTGTTGGTCGGCTGTATCATCACGGGCAACTCGGCCAATGGGACCTCCAGCAGCGGCGGAGGGCTGGCCTGTCGGTATGGTGACCTAGTGTTGGTCAGCTGCACCATCACAGGCAACTTGGCCGGTGGTGGCGCCGGCATCAGCTGCACTACCAGCAACGTGATGCTTGACGACTGTACCATCACGGGGAACGCGGCGGCAGGCACCGCTGGCGCAGTACGTTGCCAAGACAGTACTCTAGTACTGGATAGCTGCACCATCTCCGGAAACACGGCTGTGAACGCCGGTGGCGTCTGGTGTTCCTACGGTAACCCGACGATACAAAGTTGCGTTATTGGCAACAACTCAGCCGCCAACGACGGGGGTGGCGTATACTGCTCCCATTGCGACCCGACAATAACGGACTGCTACATCACCGATAACTCTGCATCTGTTGGTGGCGGGCTGCTCTGTTTCCAGAGCAGTCCGGGGTTGCGCGGCTGCACGATCAGCCGAAACTTGGCCCAGGACACCGGAGCCGGCGTCGCGTGCTTCGAGAGCAATCCGATGCTCACGAACTGCAGGATCACGGGCAACTCGGCTGGCAGCCGTGGGGGTGGGGTTGCCTGCTTTATTTCCAGCGCCCCTTCGTTAACGAACTGCACCATCGCGGGCAACAGCGCGTCCAACTACGGCGGAGGCATCTACTGTTCTGACTATGGCAGCCACCCGACACTCGCCAACTGTATCCTCTGGAACGACGTCCCAGATGAAGTCTACGTTCTGTTTGGCTCGCCTATGCTCACCTACTGCAACGTGGAGGGTGGAACCGGTGAAACCTGGTTTGGAGACGGCTGCATCGATGAGAATCCAGACTTCGTCGACCCGGACGGGCCGGATGACGATCCGAACACCTGGGAAGACAACGACTTCACACTTGCCGATGAGAACTCGCCGTGCATAGATGCCGGTGACAACATGGCTGTCCCGCCGGACATAGCCGACATGGACGATGACGGCGACGTCACTGAGCGAACTCCGTGGGATCTGGCCGGCAACCCGCGCTTCGTCGACCCGCCACCTATGGGGGGCACAGGCGTGCCTGATCCACCGGACTATCCGGACATCGTGGACATGGGCGCATACGAGTTCCAAGCGCAGAGCGGCCCGCGCACGTGGTACGTTGACGACAACGCGCCGAACGACCCTTGCCCGGGTAATCCGAATTGCAGTGACCCAGACGAGGACGGGTCGGTAGCGCATCCGTTCGACGCAATCCAGGAGGGCATCGACGCCGCCGCGAACGGTGACACGGTCCTCGTGCTGGACGGCACATACACTGGCGAGAGCAACCGCAACCTCGACTTCGCTGCCCGAGCCATTGCCCTCCGTAGCGAGAACGGCCCGGGAAACTGCGTCATCGACTGCGAGGCCCTCGAACGTGGCTTCCACTTCCACAGCGGCGAAGGGTCGAACTCGATCGTCGAGGGCCTGACAATCACGAATGGCTATGTCGATAGCGACAGCCTTGGAGGCGGCTACGGGGGTGGCGTCTACTGCTCGAACAACAGCGACCCAACGCTCACCAACTGCCTGATAAGTGACAATTCGGCCTACTACTGCGGCGGCGGTATCCGCTGCGACGGAAGCAGCCCGACGCTCACCAACTGCGCCATCAGCGGGAATTCGGCCAACTACGGCGCCGGCGTTCACTGCAACGACAACAGCAGCCCGACGCTCACGAACTGCACGATCTCCGGGAACTCGGCAGCCTGGCGTGGCGGCGGCGTCTACTGCGACGACAGTGGCCCGACGCTCACCGACTGCACGATCAACGGCAATGCGGCCGACTACTCCGGCGGTGGCGTCGGCTGCTGGAACAACAGCGACCCGACGCTCACGAACTGCACGATCAGCGAGAATTCAGCGGACGATGGCGGCGGCGTCTACTGCCTCTCCTACAGCGACCCGACGCTCACCAGCTGCGCGATCAGCGAGAATTCGGCCGTCGGCGGCAGCGGCGTCTACTGCCAGTCCGACAGCAGCCCGATGCTGGTCAACTGCGCGATCAGCGGAAATTTGGCTAGCATCGAGGGCGGTGGCGTCCTGTGCTTCGCCAATTGCAGCCCGACGCTCAGCAACTGCACGATCAGTGGAAATTCGGCATCCAGGTACGTCGGCGGCGGCGTCTACTGCTTGGACAACAGCAGCCCGATCCTCACGAACTGCACAATAGGCTGGAATTCGGCTGGCGATTACGGCGGCGGTGTCTACTGCAACAACAGCAGCCCAACGTTGGCCAACTGCATCCTCTGGGGCGATACGCCGCAGGAAATCTACGTTTCTTCTGGGTGGGATCCGGTCGTGACGTACTGTGACGTACAGGGCGGTACCGGCCAGCCCTGGTTCGGCACCGGCTGCATCGACGGCTATCCGCGGTTCGCTTCTGTGGACAACTTGCATCTGTTGCCCGGCTCGCCGTGCATCGACGCCGGCGATAACAGCGCAGTTCCGGCTGACGTGGCTGACCTCGACGGCGACGGCGACGTGGAGGAGCGGACTCCGCTGGATCTCGAAGGCGCCCGGCGCTTCGTGGACGACCCCAATACCGACGACACGGGCGTTGCCGACCCACCGGATTATCCAAACGTTGTCGACATGGGCGCATACGAGTTCGGCGTGTTCGGCGACCTGGACGGTGACTGCGACGTTGATCTTGCTGATCTGGCTGAGCTGCTTGGCCAGTACGGCGAGATCAGCGGCATGACGTATGAAGACGGCGACCTGGACGGCGATGGTGACGTGGACCTGGCCGACTTGGCGGCGTTGCTCGGCGTTTACGGGGACGTCTGCGAGTGATGGGGTCAGACTCCTCGGCGCTACGCTTCTCGGAGTGAGAGTTCCACCGCCGAGACGGCGGTGCCACATCGATTCGGCCGACGAGCCGTCGCCCGCTACGGCCGGTGCGGGGCCCGGCCGCTACAGGATGTCCGGCACGGAGACCGGACGCTACGTCAGCCGCGCGGGGCGCGGGGCGCGGGGCGCTAGCGGCGTTTCTGGAAGAACTGGCCGAGGGAGTTG
>CAZDTB010000097.1:0-7167 GCA_964508075.1 uncultured Planctomycetales bacterium | reverse complement strand
CCAGGGTTCCGCCAGCGTGGTCGGGAACTCCTTGCGGACGCGTTTGAGGAACGCCGCGACGGCGTCGGGGCGGCAGGCGGGCATGTCGATGCCGCATTTGTCCTGGTGATACTGCTCTTCGCCACGCGAGTGCAGCCAGCCGTTTTCGCGGCAGGTCTCGGTCGCGCCGGTGCCGGGCCACGGATAATACGCGCGGGCGCTGAGCGTGTCGGGCTTGATGCGGCGGAGCAGGGCGCGGGTGTCTTCGAGCGACGCCTCGCTGTCGTACGGCGCGCCGAGGTAGACGATCGCGCGCGTCTTGATCCCGGCCTCGCGCAGCCAGCCGAACGTGTCGCGGATCTGCAGCTCGTCGAGATCCATCGTGAAGATCTCGTTGCGGATGAAGTCGCTGCCGCTGATGACTTCCACGTCAGCCAGTTTGCAGTGGGCCTGGGCGAGTTGCCGAACGAGTGATTCGCTGGTCGCGTTGGCCCGCAGGTGACAGCGAAACGGCAGTCCGCAACGAGCCGGGTACAGCCTGAGGAACTCTCCGAGCCAGTCCGAATCCAGCGCAAACGTGTGATCCAGAAAGCGGATGAGCCGGGCGTCGGCGTACTTCTCGCGCAGCAGCTCAATCTCCTCGATCACATTCTCCGGCGAGCGCCGCCGCACCCACGTGCCGCGTTCGGCGTACATCTCGGCGATCGTGTCGTTGACGCAGTAGGCGCAGTTCTGTGGACAGCCGCGGCCGATGGCGATCTCGATCTCGCCGGTGCCGGTCACGTATCCGGCGTAGCCGAACAGCTCACGTTCGCCGAACGGCAGTGAATCGAGATCCTCGACCAGGCCGGGGAGCTCCGGCCGGGCGAGCCCCTGCTCGTCGCGCAGCCAGACGCCTTGCACGACCTGGCTGATGGCGGGGTCTTTCATGCGTTCGAAGTAGGTGACGAGCGAGGCGTCGGGCTCGCCGATCGCGGCCGCGTGCACGCCGGGCAGGCTCAGGGCGTCGGCGGGATCGAGCGTGGCGTGCTCGCCACCCACGACGATCGGCAGAAATTCGTGTTCCTGGATGTACTGAACCGTGCGCCGGGCGGCCGTCACGCACACTGCCGAAACGTCGGCATAGATCAATTGCGGCAGCGCCCGGGCGAGCGCCGCCTTGACCGCCGCGACGTCGAACCGGGCCAGCCCCAGCAGCGAGAGGTCGTGCTCGCGGTCTTTGAGCAGCGTGAGCAAGGTTGCCAGCTTGGGCTCGAAGCGCGGCACCGGTCGGCCACGGACGTCAGGGACGAATTGCAGGATCAGGACCCGCACAGGCCAATGTCGCTCCGCTACATGGGTGTCTTGAATCCCATCGCGCGCGTGACGCACCATCCGGCCAGGGCTTCGAAGATCTGGAAGGCCCCCAGCACCGCCGCCACGATGCCGACCGTCCAGCGCAAGGCTTCCCCGCCGATGCCGAGGCCGCGCAGCAGCACGATTGCGGCGACGCAGAGAAACAACAGGCCGGAGATTCCGCGGGCCCAGCGGCCGGCCCGGTTGATGTTGCAGGTCAGTTTTGCCATTTTGTCAGTCGAGCAGCACGGGATCCCAGAACGACATCGAGAACGAGGGCGGGAAGCGACTGCCGTCGGCCGGGATCACGGGGATGTGCACGGCCAGCTCGGGGTGCTGGAGGCACTCGGTCAGATACGCCGACGTTTCCGTGACCATGCGGGCACACAATTCCTCGTAGGTCTCCTCGCGCCGTCTTCGCAGGTGGAGGTGCATCGGCGATTACCATCATCAACTGCGGTCTTCCTTTGATGATAGCCGATTTGCCGTCCCGAGCGTTAGAAGAATCGCCACCAGACCGACGCCGACCATCTCGATCGGCAGTGGGCGGACGAGGCCCCAGGCGGGAATGACGTTGATGTTGGCGTAAGCGGCGCCCAAGCCGGGCCTTGACACCGCCAGCAGCACGCCGACGATTCCAACGATCAACGGGCCGGGCAGGTACCAGAGCAGGCCACGGGCGCCGGTCACGCGGCGGGCCACGATTACCGCCAGGATGAACGACACCGCGACCGCGAAATAAACCTGTCCGCGGTAGGTGTGTGCGATCCGCGGGCCGGAGAGGATCAGGATCAGGACCGCCGCCACCGCCGCCGTCACGATCAGGGCGGTGATTCCGTCGCGAAGATTGGCGGAGCTCTTGTGGGCGGTGGGGCCACGCCGACCGGTCAACGCGTAGACCGCGGCCACCACAACCGCCCAATAGAGGTATTCAGCGAGCAGCGGAGCGTAGGCGGCCGCGCTCGGGGGACCGGGGATCGGGTTTTTCATCTTCAGCCACTCATCCATCGTCCCGCCGTGAGTCGCCCACAGCGCCAGCGCGAACCCGACCACGAGCAGACCCTGCGTGTCTGCCCACCGGCCGCACAGCCACGCTCCGATCAGGGCCCCGATCGTCAGCAGAACCAGGACGACCACCGCCGGCACGATCCCACCGTCGCCCACGAACACACACACGGGCCGCTCCAGCCCGCGTGGCAGCACGGTGGCGTCCACGACGTAGTGCAGCCCGGCCCACAGCAGCGCGACCGCTGCGGCCAGGTACAACCTCCCGGGCCACGCCGATTGCCGCCGCACGCGTTCAGATGGTTCGATTGCGTTCACGCGGGTAGGCTATCCGAGCGCCGTGGTAGGGGTCAACCGGGGAGGTGGCTGAGTTGTCCCCAGGGTGCACGGAACGGGGGATGACTCAGGGATTTTACCGTTGCACATTCGGGATTTGTTAGGTATACTACTGCTAGGGCTCGGAGCGGCTGAGCCGGTACCTACCGGAAGGCACGGGCAGCGGGGCGGTTGAACGTACCCGGCTGACAGCCGGGCGGGGAATGGGCTTTGGGTGCTCTCTTTACGCCCCTACGCTGAGCGCGGGGCGTTATAGCTTCGCGGCGTTGGATGCCCGTAGCGGGGTGCGTTTGGGCTCCACGCCGCCAGAGGCGCGCGGCGTGCCGCGCGCCACGGCGATGCCATGTCAGAACGGTGTGCGAACACGCCGGGGTCTTGTAAAAATGCTGCGCCGCAATCTCCTGGAAAGGGCGCGTTGCTTGGGCGGCGGGTGTTGTGCCTGCATCTGCCCGATCTGCCGACCGACCGGGCGCGGCGGGATAACCAGGCTCTGTTGCCCCGGCCGGCACAGGGGGCGGATGCCAGATCCGCACGGAGGGCGAAGGCTCACCCCCGATGCCCATCGGGGGAAGCCGGTGCCACACAATGCAAACGTCCGCTGGTGCTCACCCGGCGCGTGGGTTCGTCATTGATCGTGGGACATGCCGACCCTCAGGCCCGGCGACTGGGGTTGCAGTCCGGCATGACGCTCGGGCAGGCTCAGGCGATCGCGCCCGAACTGCTCGCGTTCGAGCACGAGGTCCGGCGAGACCGGGCTCTGCTCGAACAGCTCGCGCACTGGGCGCTGCGTTTCAGCCCGATCGTCCAGCCGCTGGAGCCCGACACGCTGCTGCTTGACATCACCGGCTGTCAGCGGCTGTTCGGCGGCGAGACCAACATCGCCCGCCAGGCATACGACGGCCTGTGTGCGCAAGGCTTCCACGCCCGGGCGGCGATCGCCGACACGGCCGGGGCGGCCTGGGCTTTAGCTACCGCGAGCCCCGATCCCATCACGATCGCCCACCCGGGAAAAGCCAGTGCTTACCTTGCCACACTGTCGCCTGCGGCACTCCGTCTTGAACCGGCTGTTGCTCAACGGCTCGATTCGCTGGGCGTGCGCACGATCGGCGACTTGTTGATGTTGCCACGCGCCGCGTTGCCGGCGCGGTTCGGAGCGCGGCTGGTGCTGCGTCTGCAACAGGCGTTGGGTGAGGTCTACGAGGAGATCAGCGCGCACGCCTGCGAGCAGCCGCCGGCCGTCCGGATCAGCTTCGAGACGCCGCTGGCCGATTTGCAGACGGTTCACGCCGTGGTTGCACGGTTGCTGGAGGAATTGTTCGCCCAGCTCCGGGAGCGAACGCTGGCACTGCGTCGGGTGGATTGCGTGCTGATTTACGAAGGCGCTCCGCCAACCGTGCTCGCGATCGGCCTCTCGACCGCGTCGCGCGCCTGGGGGCACATCCGGGAACTGGTCGCTCATCGGATCGAAACGGCGGACTTCTCGCACGGTCTGAGCGGCCTGCGAATCGTCGCACGCGAGACCTCACGCTTCAAACCCGGTCAGATCAGTCTCTTCGAGCAGGACGACCCCGGCTGCCAGGAAGAGTTTGGCTGCCTGCTCGACCGTTTGATCAACCGGCTCGGCGATCGGGCGGTCGTGCGGGCGGAATTGGTCGACGACTATCAACCCGAGCGGGCGTTTCGGTATATCGGCGTGGCCGAAAAGACCGAGCAGGAACTCTCGGTTCGACGGGGGCGCTCGTTTGTCATTCCGAGCGCAGCGAGGAATCCAGCCTCGAATACGCGCGCCGGCCAGATTCCTCAGTCGCCGTGCTCCTTCGGAATGACAGGTGCCGCTTCACCACGCCCGGCGCAACTCCTGCCCCGACCGCTCCCGATCCGCGTGATCGCTTTGGCTCCCGACGGCCCGCCGTCCTGGCTGGCGGTGCGTGGGCGCGAGCACGTGGTGGCCCGCGCCTGGGGGCCCGAACGCATCGAGACCGCCTGGTGGCGCGGCCCCGACATCCGCCGTGATTATTTCCGCGTCAGCGTCGAGAGCGGCGAGCAATACTGGATTTTTCACAGCCCGACCGACGGGCGTTGGTATTTGCATGGCGTGTTTGCGTAGCCGTCAGGCGAATCGAAAGGCGACCACAACTCTGCTCGGCGAGGCGCCGGCGGCCGGTTAGACCGATGCCGAACAGGTCTTGAGAAACAATCGACCGTCAGTCGCCGGGCAAAGCGGGGGATGACGATGTAGGTGGGAGGCGGATTGGCTCAGCCAGCTCCAGGGCGCAGCGAAAGCCGACCCATGACAAGGGCTGGCCGTCCTGCTCGTACCAGAGGCCATCCGCCTGATTGTCGAAGTCGTCTGGACCACAACCCCGGGCAAAGCCGCAGCAGTAGCGGAACTCGGTCCCTTGCGGCGCTAACTCGGCGCCCCGGACCTCCAGAAAGTGCAGGGAGGCCTCGTCCAACCGAACCCACTCGGCCGCATTCCCGAACAGGTGAAAGAAGTCGCCCGTCTTGCGAGCCCCTGGCTCGGGTGGGACGGGATGGCGGTACTCCCCGTCGCGAACGCTTTCCATGCTCAGGCGGCCTTTCAGCACATACTGCTTTGGATCCAACTCGACCTCTCCGTCGGCACTCCCTCCAAAAGCGACGATATGCCACATCAGGTAGGTGGGCAGCGAAAGAAAGCGGTCCTGGGCGAACTTGGCCGCCTGGTCATACGCGATGTTGACGTTGGGCGTCGCCGACCGGCCGCTACAGTCGAGATCATCGTCGGTGCGTCGGCTGAGCTCCTGGCAGTAGGTTTGCTCGCTGATCTCGTTGGCCCCCAACATGAAGCCGGGTACGAAGTAGTCAAACGGTTCCGCGTCCGCGGGAGTGCGGCGAATGATCCTGCCGTACACGGCGACCAGACGGGCATCGTACCAGATGGTCGCGGCAAGTTGCTTGAACAACTCGCCTTCGAGGTTCCAAAGCAGCTCGTCGACACGGCGGGGATCGGACGCGCCGTTTCGCCGCCAGACGTGGAAAGCGTAGGCGGCGTCGAGCCATTTGCGGGCGCGGGCGTAGCATTCCGCGCTGCGCTTCCGAAGATCCTCCTCCTGAAGCTGGCGGTCCATGAGGACCTCGTTGGTCGAGGGGACCTCAGCTTCCGACTGGTCAGGTTGCACGTCCTCGCCGGGCAGCGGAGGGCGAGCCTCGATCGTGTCCAGCTCGAGCGGGCTGTCGTGCGGGGTACCGGCATCCGACGGGACGCCGTTTTCCGAGGGGCCGGCGAGCTCGGTTCGCAGGGCCTCCAGCTCCTTCAGCTTCCTCAACTCCTGCCCTGCCTGCCGGAAGAGTACCTGAAGGACTTCGTCCCCAAGCGAGCCGTCCTCGGTCACAGCGGCTGGGAGCTCTTCCACGCACGAGTTTGCAAGTTCGGCTTTGAAGTCCCGCAGGATGGCGTCCGGCTGCTCCGCCGGCGGCGTTCCGCTGGGCTCCCCCAGTAGTCCACACAGGTGTCTGGCCTCTTGGAAAACCGGGTGCTCGAGTGAAGGACGAGTGACAGGAAAGTTGGGAGGGACGGCGGGGGAGCCGCCCAGCCACTTCCGTATGGTTGACTGCGTGTTCTTGGCAGCTTCCCAAAGCGGGGCCGGCACGCGGTCGCGGAGCTGCTGGGGCAGGTGTTCCTCGAGTCGCGGGACGAACAGGATCGCGCCAAGCCCGGCTAGCACGCATACCGGCACCAGTACTGCGGCCAGCCGAAGCAGACGCCTGCCCCGGCGCGCGCCGGTCCGCTGACGCTTGGCCTCTTCCCGGCGATCCACCTTGGCGCGCGCGATCGCCTTGGACGGTTTCGTTGATATCTGTGGAGGCACTTTTGTCGCTCCGGCGCCGCCGTCGAGCTCGCCGGCCCGAAAGGCGGAGACGAGCGACTGGAGGCCGGCCGGCTCGGCCCGGGCGATCTCGCGCAGGTGGCTCGACAGCGCCGCGCGCAGATCGCCCGCCGACTGGATCCGCTCGTTGGGGTCTTTTGCCAGGAGCTGGGAGATGATCGCGTCGATCGCCGGGGACAGCTCTTCGCGCAGCTTGCGCGGGGCGACGGGGGCTTCGCGGGCGTGTTTTTCGAGGAGGGCCAGGTCGGTCTCTTTCGGAGCCCGCGTGAAGGGCAACCGCCCGGTGGCCAGCTCGTACAGGACGACGCCCAGGCTGTACAAGTCACTGCGGGCCTCCACGAGACCCGACGTGGCGCATTCGGGCGAGAGGTACTCAGCGGTTCCGGGCAGCACCAGCGGGCGGGAGGAGCGCTTCTCCGGGGTCGGCGGCCCGACCGCGAAGTCCATCAGCTTTACGAGCCCGTCTTCGGTCAAGGCGATGTTGCCGGGCTTGATGTCGCGGTGGAAGACTGGCGAGGGTTGGTTGTGGGCGTAATCCAGTGCTGCGCAGAGCGGAATGCAGATCTGGCAGACCTGCGGTTCGGAGAAGGGCTGGCCGCGGCGCGCGGCGATCAACTGCGCGAGCGTCGGCCCGCGAAGCAAT
>CAZDTB010000096.1:0-12618 GCA_964508075.1 uncultured Planctomycetales bacterium | reverse complement strand
CCGCGTGAACGGGTGCACCTCGCAGTCGGCTTCGATCGTCACCGGGCCCTCACGTGTGTCAATGCACACGAACGGGTGGATTTCGGCGCCTGGCCCGACGTAAAGACGGTCCTTCGGGCCGAAGACGACCGCGCTCTCGTGGAACTGTCCCTCGATCCCGCTCTTGCCCGCCGCCGCGAAATCCGTCGCGACTTCCTCCGGATTCGCCAGCATCACGTCCCAGATGTAGTCGAACCAATGGCCGGAGAACTCGCCACGGTCGGCTTTACTCGCAGCAGCGACGAGACCGGCGTAGTCCCGAATGCCGGTCACGTTCTCAGTTGTCCGCCAGGCGGCCAACTGGTCGCCCTGCCACAGGGCCACGTGCTGCTCCGGCGGCTTCCAGTGCGAGCCACACACGCGTGCGTTGACGAACAGGACTTCCTCGCCGCCCCACCCCGACAGGTCGTTGATCGCGGCAGTTCCCCACCGCTGGCCCAGGGTGGGCATGAGGTAGTCCCGCACCAGCAGAGCGTCCGGCGGCGCCCCCACGGCTCGGGCAATCTTGTCGGCCAGGGTGGTGGCGCCACTCTTGAGTTCGAAAACGCCCCGCAGCCACGCCAGTGGGAGAAAGTGGTCGAACTGATCATCCTCGAAGACGACGAGCTTCATGAAACATCCTCTCGGTTACCCCGGAATCCGCCATTCGGAAGCTATACGCGAAAGCCGATGGCTTGGCAATGCGGTCTGGTCGGCGCGGCCGGGGTGACCTCCGCCGACCAGCTCTTCGGCTGACGGAAACGGAGCCGCGCCCTATGGTCGGCGTGTGTAACGTGCCTTATGCTCTTCGTAGCGTTCCGCCGGATGTCGCTGCGGCAGCTTGCTGCCCCGTTGATCAGGAGCTTTCAGGAGGTCCTCATGGAGATCATCATTGCCGACACTGTCGACGAGATGAGCAAGCTCGCCGCCGACATGATCGAACGGCAACTGCTGCGCAAGCCCAGCAGCGTGCTGGGGCTGGCGACCGGCTCGACCCCGGTGGGCTTGTACGAGGAGCTCGTCCGGCGACGCAAGAAGAAGGGACTGGACTTCTCCAAGGTGATCACCTTCAACCTGGACGAGTACCTGGACCTGTCCCCCTCGCACTCGCAGAGCTATCGCTATTTCATGGACCAGCACCTGTTCAAGCACATCAACGTCGACCCCAAGAACATCCACGTGCCCTACGGGCATGCCGAAGAGGTCGAAGAGTTCTGTGAGTGGTACGAAGAGGAGATCAAGCGGGCCGGCGGAATCGACATCCAGGTGCTCGGGATCGGGGCCGACGGCCACATCGCTTTCAACGAGCCCGGATCGTCACTCGGCTCGCGCACGCGGCTGAAGACGCTCACCGAGCAGACCATCGACGATAACGCGCGCTTCTTCGACAACCCCGAGGAAGTCCCGCGCTTCGCGATCACGATGGGCGTCGGAACCATCCTGGAGGCGAAGGAAATCCTGCTGCTGGCCAGCGGTGCCCAGAAGGCGGGAATCGTGGCCCAGGCCCTCGAAGGGCCGATCACCGCCCAGGTCTCGGCCAGCGCGCTACAAATGCACCGGCAGGTGACCGTGATCGTCGACACCAAGGCCGGCTCGAAGCTGAAACGGGCCGACTATTATCGCTGGGTCTTCCAGGAGAAGAAACGCTTGATCCCCCGGTTGATCGGGAAAGTGACCTGAGCAAGCGTGGGTTAGGTGATGAAGAGCCGCGGAGTCCAGCCCGCGGCGGTGGCGTGTGCCGGCTGCGCTTGTCCCTGCGCGTCTCCCGACAGCGCGTCATTGCTTGGGCAGCAACGGCTCGAGCACCTTGGCGAACAGCGCATACCCCTCGTCGTTTAGGTGCAGGCCGTCCCACGTCAACTCGTCGCGTAGCGTGCCCTCCTCATCGACCACCTCGCGGAAGAAATCGAGATGCTGGCAACCATGCTTCTTCGCGACGCGCTCGATGTGCGGGTTCAGTTGCGGCACGAGGTGGTTGACATGAACGAACCGTCCGGTGGTCGGCAGCTCGTTCACGATCAGCATGGGCACGTCCGGCTCACGCTCGCGAATCTTGGCGACGACGCGCTCATAGGCATCGAGGATCTGCTCCAGTGACGGCTCGCCCGTCCGGGCCAGCTCCCCCAGATCGTTTACGCCGTTGTTGAAGACGATGAAGCCGGGTTGCACCTCGAAGACGGAGACGTCGAGGCGATGCAGGATGCCGTAGTCGCCGATCCCGAGCCGGTCCGAGGCGATCCCGCGATTGACGAAGCGTCGCCCGGGCAGGAAGCGGTTGGTGTCGAACCACTCGAAGTGTGACGATCCGACCAGCACGATCCCGCCGGGTTCGACGGTTTCCGCGGCGAAGACCGTCAACCGTTCGAAGTAGTGCTGCTCTGGGTCGATTACCACGTGGTAATTGTGCGTCATCTCGTTCACCCGTATACGGCGGCCAATTGTGACTCAGGATAATAATGTCGGCAAATCGCCTCGTAGTCGATACCCTGCGTCGCCATGCCGAGGGCGCCGATCTGGCACATTCCGACGCCGTGGCCCCAGCCGGCGCCGCGCAGCGTCACGGTCTCGATCTCGCCGCGACAATCGTGTTTCACGTGAAACGCAATTGCGCTGCTGTAGAGGAACTTGCGGTGCAGAATCTGGCGAATGCGATATTCGCTGTCGAGGCGCGCAGTGACGAGTCTGCCGGATGTGTCTTCCCATTCCAGCTCGATGGCGCTCGCTCGGCCGCTTACGCCGCGGGCGGCAACGTGTAAACCGCGAAGAAGCGCCAGCTCGCGCGCGTCGGCGAGCTTCTCACGCAGCAACGTCTCCAGTGTGCTCCGCTGGTAGCGCACGGTCCAGCGGAAGTAGTCGTCGGCTTCGTCGACGCGTCCGAGGTATCGGGCGATGGCGTCGGTCGGCACGACGTTCGGGCTGCAATAGATGCGTGTGGTCTCCAGCCACTCGCCATTGAGGTACTCGTCGAGGTTCTGATCAGTGATCGGGAAGAAACGTCGCTCGTCAGCGCTGGGCGGCGCGTCGACGATCGCGGAGAGACCCGGCTTGTCCACGCCCCAGACGCTGCGCGGCGTCTCCGAGATGCCGCCGCAGCTCTTGGCGTAGTTGGCGTCGAGGACGCTGCCGGTGGGGTCGAGCAGCGCCACGCCGCGCGTGTCGCGCGCCGCGGCGATCGCCGTGTGACTGAGGTCGCCGGTACCCTGGTAGCGCTGGCAGCAGTCGTCGTTGCAGCGGTCGAACGGCTCGCTCTCGTGCTTGGGCTCGGTCATGGCGAGCAGCCAGGAGCGGGCGACGATGCATTGGGCCTTGAGGAGGTCGGCGGGGCAGGCGCCGCTCATCTCGGCGGTGATTACTCCGGCGAGGTAGTCCTCGAGTGGTAGCTCGTTGACCAGCACGATCCCGCGTTGTGCCGGGAGCAGCTCGATCGCACCGGCCAGGGTCTGGTCAAGTTCCTTCTGCCAGTGAAAGCCACGGCCGGCAATCACGTCGCGCACGAGAATTCCGGATCCCGGTTCCGCCAAACCGACGGTTGATCGGCGCGGGTGCTCGGAATGGGAGAGCCTCAGCGAGGCCGCGCGCCTGGCGGGTTGATCGGCGATTCGCACGGCCAGACTGTCGCCGGTGTGTTTGACCTCTAGCTTGGTGCGTGGTTCGAGTACGCGCGTTTCGTTGCTCTCGCCAAACGTGGCGAGGCGAGGTTCGCGAGGCAGAGCAAGGTGGACGGTGTCATGGGCGTCTTCGTCGAGGATGACGCCGATGCGGACAGTCGGCTCGGTGCGCGTTTCGATCGTCCATTCGCGGATGTTGATGGTCTCTCGTGCCGGGCTCATGAGCAGTCAGCTCCTCCCGCGAGTCTGCGGGCCGCATCGGCATGGCGTTTGAATACGCGCGTGACCTCGTGGAGGCAAGAGCGCTTGTTTCTCGCGAGCCAGACCGTCTCGTACTCCGGCACGATTCCATCGCACGAGTCGGCGAAGCGCGTGAGTCGCCGGGCGAGCGCGTGGTTGGGGACGCCGGCGCAAGCTGCCAGCTCACGGGAAATCTCGAATCGCTCGCCGAGCAGCGCTGCCAGTCGGCAGGCGACCGCCAGTTCGCGAATGTCGCGACTGTCGGCATCATCGCCCGCGCGATACCGGGCGAGCTGTTCGGCTGTATTGGCGGACACCGAACGCCATTTAGCGAGGTTCTCATCGCTCAAGACGTCGCGCGGAACCGTGTCGGTAAGCGGCTTGCAGAACTCGGGCCAGTTGCGGCGTAGGTCGGTCGCCGCCGCGACGCGTCGCAGCGCGGCGACAAGCTCGCCGCTGGAGTCGCCGAGGAACAGGATCGCGAAAGCGCGGTCGAAAGCCTCGGGGGACGGGGCGTCGGTGTTCCAGGCCATGGCCGCCCCGAGCGCGATCGGATGCCACGCACCGGCCAGCAGGTTCACGTGACCTTCGTCGCCCCAATCGGTGTTGAGCAGCCCCACGGCGCCATGCTTCTTCCCAGCAGCGGCGTAGCGACGAATGTTGAGTTCGGCGGCGTTGAGGTCGTTCACGACGTGGTTCCAGCCGGCGGTCCCGGGGCAGACGATCGTGGTCAATCCGGCGTTGGTGAACACGGCGGTGCTGTCGTAGTCGGCGTCGGGCGCGTAGCCCCAGTTGAGCACGATGGCGTCGCGCGGAATCTGGTCGACGAGGTCGGGGTATCTCTTGAGGATGTCGCCCCAGAACATGAGCCGCTTGTTGTGCTTGCGGCACAATTGGCGGAGGAACTCGAGGTGTTCCCGGTATAACGCCCCGATGCCGCCTTCCTCGGCTCGTTGGCGGTTCTTCCCCTGGCCGAGGTCGTAAGTCTCGTCGCAGCAAACGTTCATCAGTCGGGACGAGAACAGCGGCAGGAACTCGTCGTACATCTTCTCGAGCAGCTCGCGCGACTGCGGATTGGTCACATCGATGGTGAAGCCGTGCATCCGTTCCGTCCAGCTCATCTCCTCCCAACGCTTGTCGGGAGTTACTTCAGCCAGATGGCGGTATTGCGGCAGGCTGAGTACGCGTCCCAAGTGCCCGAACGACGCGAGCGATGGGACGAGCTCGATTCGTCGTTCGGAGCAGTACGCATCGAGCTCACGGATCTCGGGGGCCGTCAGCGGGGAGCAGCCGGACGCGATCTCGGGATCGAATGCGAAGGCGAAGGTGTGCTCGACGTACAGTTGCAGATGATTGATCTTCAGCGACGCCAGGCGGTCAGCGAGCTGCTTGAGCGTATCAAGGGTCGGCACCTTCCCGCGGCTGACATCGTAGGAGAGTCCGCGGATGGCGAAGTCCGGCGCGTCGTCAACCTCCAGGCCCGGCCAGCGCCGACCGTGGCCCAGCAGGAGCTGCCGGAGGGTCTGCAAAGCGTAGAACAGCCCCGCCGACGACCGGCCGACCACCTCGACGCGGTCGGGCGTTATCCGCAGGCGGTAGCCTTGCCGGGCCTTGGCCGACTCTGCCGTCAGGTCGTCTGCCGCTGCGTCTTGCCGGTCAGGCGATTCCGGGCACGTCTGAGTATCGGGGGCCACGCTGAGGGCGATCTGACCGGCAGGCCGACCGACCGTGGAAACGCGTACGTCCGGGCGCACTCCGGTCTGGGCGGTGCAAAGATCGCACAAACGACGGACCGCCGCCAATTCGGGTGGCTCCAAGCGTCCGTCGTGGGAGATGACCATCCGGTCGGTAAGGTGGAAGAAGCCGTCCGAAGCTCGCAACGAGCGCGGTTGCGGCAGCAAGCGGTCGAAGAGCTCGCCGGGGTTCCGGGCGGCGGGTGTGTCGCGGACTTGCCCCGCACACATGCGTTGCTCCGGGCTGATTGGTGCCGAGCCGGGATTGGCCCGACGCGCTGCCGGGCTCGACGCATCGTATAGCGGGAGTCCGGGGAGGTACAATTGGGCGGGGGCGTGCTGGCAAAGCCGCTGGTCAGAGAGAGTTTGGCTCCCGTTTCGCCAGCATATGGCGTAAGCCGATTGTGCCGGTAACTTTTTGTTAGGCAGCATGTTACGGCACCGCATTGCCTCTTATCAGAGTTTCGCGGGCGCTGGGCAAGCACCGGGCGAATGTCCGAATATCCAGGCCGGGGCGTGGAGTTGCCGATATAATTATTAGCGCTTGAACCTGGGCCGGTACCGCGTTAAGCTGCGCATGTAAGGCAACTTGGAGAACCGGCCCAAGGTTACGTGGCGCACGGTGAGTTGCTGCGCACCGGCGTTGTATAGTGCGCTGTGAGAAAAGGGGCCCTAGGTACGGACGACGCCGCAGAGCTGGGGATGAAATGATGCGAACATACATTCGATACAACCGAGGCGCGTTCACGCTGATTGAACTTCTGGTGGTGGTGGCGATCATCTCGATGTTGATCGCGATGCTGCTGCCTTCGCTTAGCCGTGCCCGCCGGCAGGCCAAATCGGTGATCTGCCAGACCAACCTCAGGTCGCTCGGTCAGGGCATCACGACCTTTGCCACCGGTAACAACGACCGCTTGCCCGGGCCGCTGCATCCGGCGGTCTATCGCGACCAGGGTATCGAGGCGCTGATCAACCCGACCAACGGTCTGCCAGCGGTGGACTATGACACGGCGAAGTACCAGCAAACGCGGTATCTGACGTTCGTGCTGCGCCAGGAGTTCACTGACAGCGATGCGATGTCCAACAGCATCAGCGACGAGGTCAGTCGCTGTCCGATCGGCGATGAGGTGAACCCGGACGACAACTTCGTCAAGTTTTACGAGAAGACCGGCAAACCGGCCTACCCGACGCATTACGTCGTCAATACTGTCCACACACGTGGCCTTGACCCTCAGGGCGACCCCGTTGGCGGTGTGCGACGCACCGACCCGCCACACTACTTTGGCTGGGCCATGTGGTCCGCAGCGGATTACTCGCCGCTGCCTCAGAAGCTGACTAGCATTCGGCGCCCCGCCGAAGAGTGGGCGGTCGCCGACGCGTGGTACCGTAGGCGTGTCAACACGAGCATGGGCGAGTTGCAGCAGGAAGGCCCGTACCAGTACAATTGGACCGGGGAATCCTTGCCGAACTTCGCCCCGCACTTCAGTGGGATGGTCTACGACTTCGTCGACAGCGAAGAGCGAGGCGATATGTCTTCGCGCATCCGCGAAGGCGAGGAAGACGGCGAGACGAACACCGCTTTCTTTGACGGGCACGCCGCTCCCGTGTCATCCAAGACCTACTGGGCCGGCGCATGGGACATACTCTACGGCTTCCCGGGAACGGTCAACCCGGCGATGCTGGACCCAGATAAGGACTCCGCGCTGGGGAGGGTGGTCTGGAGCGGGGTTTGGAAATAGGCCGACGCGCAACGGCAAGCTGATTCGACGTATCTTGTGCACCCCGGTCCCGCGAGCCCGGGGTGCGATCGTTTGAGCACCCTGCACTTGCCTGCTGGCCCGGGTGTGAATGATGCGGTGCCCCGGTGCTGGCGGATCGACACTTAAAGTCCCTAACACAACCAGGGTGGCACCGGCGTCCCGCCGGTGGCAACACGGGCGAGACGCCCGTGCCACCCGATTTTGATAGGCGCTCTTAAACTCACTCTCCCTCAGTTCCCACCGGGTTGTCAGGACCGCCGAGTCCTACGGCCTTTTGACCATGAAGAAATTGCGATCGAGCTCCGGGTCGTAGAGCGGGTCTTGCGGATCGAAGCTGCCGATCTGGACGCAGGGCGCGGTGGCGTGGATGACGTGGACGGCGTCCAGGACGATGCCGGTGTGATAGATTTTGCCGGACTCATTGATCAGGAACAGTTGATCGCCGGGCTGGATGTTCGCGCGGTGCCAGCAGGTGGCCACCAGGCGGCCGGCGGGGGCTTGCTGCCAGGCGTCGCGAGGCGGTGCCGCGCCCAGGCGGGACCAGACATTGCTCACCAGTCCGCTGCAGTCCAGCCCCAGCGGTGAGCGACCACCGAACACGTAAGGGGTGTACAGCAGGTCCAGGGCCGCCAGAGCTCGGGCGGCGGCCTGCCAACCTTCGCGGTCACGCAGCACCACCGTTCCCAGTGGCACAGTCAGCGTCGACCCATCCGGAAGCAGGATGACGTGCTCATTCTCGGTCGTCCGCACCACGCGAACGTTGGAGCCGCGCGGAATTGTGACCTGCTCGCTCTCGATGTCCTCAAGCACGGCACCTTGCGGATGACGCATGTAGGCCTCGAAGCCTTCAGCCGTCATCGGCTGGACCGCGTCGCGGTGGACCCAGCCCCAGTAGCCGTCGCCGGCGTGGAGCAGGTAGCTTTCCTCCTCCCGATCCAGCAGGAACAGCGGCTCGCCGAACAGTAGCTGGGTCTGCGGGCGCGCACCGCGCTCACGTCCTTCATACGTCACGGCCATCGGGGCGCGACAGACGCCGAAGAGGTGTTCGCCGAGGCGTTGCCGGTCGGGCAGCGTTCGCACGCGGTTGTCGACTTGCGGGAGGCCGACGGCGCGCAGGGCTTTCGCCAGACCGGCGACCACCAGTGGAGCGTTGCTGCGCCCGCGCAGGACGACGACATCCTGCTCGAGCTGCGCGGACACCGCGAAGCACACCAGGCTGTGGTTGCTGATGGACTCCTCGGCGAACTTGCGGCAGAACCAGTCGATGCGCTCGTTGGGCAGGCGGCCGTCGGGCCAGATCGAGCGCGCCACCCGCTCCAGCCGGCTGCCGCTGCTCGAGCTGAGCGGATCCGGCACGGGCTTGGCCGAGGGGTCGGGCCGGTGGAGTTGAGTGCAAGCCTGGCTGATGCCTTCGTACAACCGCCGGGCGTTGTCGAAGCAGACCTTCCTCAGGGCCGGCTCGATCGTCGAGGTCTCCGGCGGACATCCGAAGCGCACCTCGCAGAAGGGAATGTCACCCGCCCCGTCCACTTGACCGAGGGCCTCGATGAAGCCGCTGTCAACAGGTCCATGTTGGTCTGGCTGGGCGAGTTGGAAACGCAGCGCCGCGCTCAGCTCGGCAGCCAACAAACCGTCCTGCGGATGAGCGTTCGGCGACCCACGCCGGGCAAATACCCTCCCCCCAACCTCGGCGTATCGGATCGACACGCACAGCCCGCAACTGGTATCGGCCAGGAGATCGGCTCGGTCCGCGTCGGCGGCGCGTGTCTGGTCCGGGCGGGTGAGCACCGGCTGTCCGCCGGCTTGTCGCACAAAGTGGTACAAGTGGGCGGACGTGATCAAGCTGAGATCGTCGCGCAAGCGCCGGGTGGATTGCGTGACCGGCGCGACGGCCGGGTCGATGCCCACGACCCAGCCGCGCAGTTGTCCGCTCGGGGGGGACCATAGCGGCCGGAAGTCCTTGACGGCTGCGGCGACAGTCGGGTTGACGGTTGGCGGCTCCACGGCTTGGACCACGGCCGCGGCGACCAGAAGCGCCGAGAGCGTTGTCAGGACAGGTCTCACTTTCAACCTCCGATTGGCGTTTGGAACCGGAGTCTACGTGTTCGGCCGCGAGATGCAAAGTCCCGAGCACCCGCGCGATCGTATGGTATGATTCTCGCCAGCAGCGATAATCGTGGCGTGGCGTGGTCGGACTCTGCGACTGCGACCCACCGAATTGAGACAGTCCGCCAGTAGGGCGACCGTGGCCGTCGTGCTGCTTATCAGACGCCGCGGGACCGCGCGCTCGGCAGGGAAGACAGATGTCTACGGCATTTGAGACGGGCTTCGTGCCCAAGTCGATCGAATTCGAAGGCCAGACGTATCGCTACGCCGTCTGGGTGCCGGGTGATTACGCGCCGGCGAAGCGTTGGCCGGTGGTTCTTTTTTTGCACGGCATGGGTGAGAGCGGCAGCGATGGGGAGTTCCACACCACGGTCGGGCTGGGCAAGGCGATCCGCGGTCATCCGGAGCGGTTCGGGGCGCTGGTGGTCATGCCGCAGTTGCCTGTGGACTGCAGGTGGGAAGGCCCCATGCAAGACCTGGCCCTGGCGACGCTGGACGCCACGCTGCGCGAGTACAACGGCGACCGTGATCGCATCGTACTGACCGGTCTGTCACTGGGCGGCTACGGGACGTGGTTGCTGGGCGGCCGATATCCAGAGAAGTTCTGCGCGCTGCTGCCGATCTGCGGCGGCGGTAACCCGGCGGACGCCGCCAAGCTGGCCCGGCTGCCGATCTGGTGTTTCCACGGCGATGCGGATGCGGCGGTCCCGGTGGAACGCTCGCGTGAGATGGTGGAAGCGGTGCGGGCGGCCGGCGGACAAGTTCGTTACACCGAGTTGCCCGGCGTGGAACATAATTCGTGGGACCCGACATACGAGGACCCGGAAGTAATCGAGTGGATGCTGGCGCAGCGCCGCCGGGCATAGGCTCCGTCGGCACAGGGACGCACAAGTGACGCACTTATGGAGAGCTCCATGAATACGATTCTCCGTCGACGAATACTGGCGTATGTGTTGTGCGTGTCCACGCTCTCGGCTCTGGCGGGCTGTGTTGCCCCGGGGCCTTATGGGAAACCGGGGGCTCTGCTGGAGCGTCTCGGTGACGAGATCGTGGTGTGCGGCGAACTGGTCCACACGGGTGCGCCGGTAGTGCTCTGGCTGGACCCGGGCGGGTACGACGCCTACCGCGCCGAGTGTCGGTTCATCCCCGGCCAGGAGAAACCCAGCAAACCGGTCAGCGACTCGCCGATCCGTTACGACTCGTTCCGACACCACCTGCCAGAGGATGTAGCTGAGCAAGTTCGTGCGGAGGGTTGGAGCCTGCCGCGGTTGCAGGAGTGGGTGGACCTCTTCGTAATTCACTACGACGCCTGCGGAACGTCACGCCGCTGCTTCGAGGTCTTGCAGGACCTGCGTGGGCTGAGCGTGCACTTCATGCTCGATCTGGACGGGACCATCTACCAGACGCTCGACCTGAAGGAGCGGGCCTGGCACGCCGGCACCGCTAACGACCGCAGCGTGGGCATCGAGATCGCGAACATCGGGGCGTACGAGGACATGCAGACGCTGGACGAACGGTATGGGCACGATGAGGAGGGTCGCCCGTATGTCACATTTCCCGAGTGGTTGGGCGAGACCGGCATCCGCACGCCGGGGTTCGTCGCCCGTCCGGCGCGCGACCAGCTTTTCACGGGTGAAATCAACGGCCGCGAGCTCTATCAGTACGACCTGACCGAAGCGCAGTACGAGTCGCTGATCAAGCTGACGGCGACGTTGTGCCAGGTGTTGCCGCGAATCGAGCCGGACTATCCACGTGATGCGGAGGGACGGCTGCGCACGACCGTGCTGACGGAGGCGGAAATGGAGCAGTTCAGCGGGCTGCTCGGGCACTGGCACATTACCAAGCCGAAGGTCGACCCGGGTCCGGCGTTCGATTGGGAGCGCTTGCTCGACGAAGTGCACGCGATCTTGGACTGGAAGCTATCCTAAAACCCCTTTCCCCTCAGGGGAGAGGTTGGGAGAGGAGTGAATTTACCGGGGAATTGGACCCACCCCCCACCCCCCCCGGCCCGGGGGGGGGGGTGGGGGTGATGGTGGAGTTGACCCGGACAGGCCGGGGGGGGGGGCGCGAGGGGCGGCGGCGATGCAAAACACACGGTTGGGAGAGCGCGGGCCGAACGTGTCGACGATCGGGTTTGGGGCCTGGGCGATCGGTGGGATGAACTGGGGCCGGACCGACGACGAGGTCTCGCGACGCGCCCTGCACGCCGCCCTGGATCAGGGTGTGACGTTGATCGACACCGCGGACGTCTATGGCTGCGGGCATTCGGAGGAGCTGGTCGCGGGCGTGATCAAAGAGCGTGGCAAGGGCGACGTGGTCATCGCGACCAAGGCCGGCAATGATTTCTACCATGCTGACGAGACGGACGACGAAGGGTACGGGCCGATCCGCGAGAACTACGACCAGGACTACCTCATCTTCGCGGCCGAGCAGAGCCTGCGGCGGCTCGGCGTCGACGTGCTCGATATTCTCCAGCTCCACAGCCCGGGCCTGAACCAGCTCGAACGCGACGAGCCGTGGGAAGCGCTCGAGACGCTCAAGCGGCAGGGCAAGATTCGCCACGCCGGGCTGAGTGTCCAGTCGTTCAAGGAGACCGAGCAGGCTCATCTGCTCGATCGCCATCGCGAGCTGCTCGACTGCATCCAGGTGCGCTACAACCTGCTGGAGCGGGCGGCGGAGGAGGTCCTGTTTCCCAAGGCGCTGGAGCACGGGATCGGCGTGATCGTCCGCATCCCGCTGCTGTTCGGACTGCTGACCGGGAAGTTCACGCGCCAGTCCACGTTCGGCGACGATGATCACCGCCGCATGAATCTGTCGGCGGATAAGCTGGATCGTTACCTGAGCGAGCTGGAATCGCTCGAGCCGCTCTACCGCCGGCACTCGGCCGAGTCGATGGCCCAGGTGAGCCTGCGTTTCTGCCTCACGCCCGCGGCGTGTCACACCGCCATCCCGGGCGCGAAGACCGCCGAGCAGGTGGCCGACAACTGCGCCGCCTCCGACCTCGGCTCGCTCCCGCAATAGCGCGAGCACCGGTTCCGGCGGGAGGGCGAGGCTCCCGCCGAGCCATAACACTGGCGGGCAAGCCGCCAGTGGCACCCGGTGGCCGTAGCGCCCGGGCCCCGCACCGGCCGATTTGTGTGGGACCGGTTTCCA
>CAZDTB010000095.1:0-12943 GCA_964508075.1 uncultured Planctomycetales bacterium | reverse complement strand
CCCGCGATCGAAGCCGCCAAAAATGCGAAAAACGATCGGAAGTGTTCAACTTGGGTTAGTGCTCCGTCGCTACTCGATTGATGGGTGGCCCATGGCTTCAGCCGTGGGGGACACGAATCGAAATCCTATTCGTGTCCCCCACCTCTAAAGAGGTGGGCCACCCTTCGTATTATCCATCATTTCACGTGCAACAGAGCACTGGACGCGTGATGGTGGTTCAAACCGCGCCGCGGACTCTCGCAACCTTTTTTTGGAAAGGGACTTCTGGCGGGAACCGTCCGCGGAGCCGTGCTCAGACCACGGGCCGAGGGCTTGACGAGATGAGGGAGCAGACGTAGTGTTAGCGCCATCAGGAGGCTCGTCGGGCTGTTGGCCGGGGCGGACTCCGGCAGCTACGGTGGGGTAGCTCAGTTGGTAGAGCAACGGACTGAAAATCCGTGTGTCGGCGGTTCAAATCCGCCCCTCACCATTCCGCGATGCTTTCAATCCCCGGGGCCGTAGCTCAGTTGGGAGAGCGCTTGCATGGCATGCAAGAGGTCGTGAGTTCGAATCTCATCGGCTCCATTCTGCGACCCGTTGACAGCGATTGTCAGCGGGTCGTTTCTTTTGACGCAATCAGCACTTACAGCGGTGCTGCTCGCCGCACGCCCCGTAGTGCTCGCATCGCCTCGTATGCCAGTGTTAGCCTCACAGCGCCCTAAATCGCCCGCGTTTGGTGCAACCGTCGTGCAACCGAAACCGCGCCACTGCCTGTAGTGCCCGTTTTGCGCTGATGTTCGGTATTCGGCGCATCGTCCAAACGCAGTTCGGGCAGTGCTTCCACCGCCCCGGACACATCGAGTAGACGCGGATCGGTGTAGACGTTTGCGGTCAAGCTCGGCGATGAAGTCGGGCCGCTTGCGGAGTGCCTTCCGTCCGTTCTCAGCCGCCGCGTCGAGCGTAGCGAAGCTCAGCGGTGCTTTCGTCCACGTTGCCCGGCTCTTGGCATCGTCGGGCTTATCCGCATCGGCCAGCTTCACGATTTCGCGGCCGTACTCGGCGAGCGGGCGCAGCCGTGCCACCTTGACCAGCCGCGAAAGCTCGGCCGAGGAAAGCGCTGCTTGCAGCGAAAGATCGGCATCCTGGTCTCGCTGGCCCCCCGCGCCATCATGTTGAGTTCCCGCATTGCCAACGTAGCTTATGCCTCACATTGAACGCGACGAGCGGGGCGATGTTGAGCCAGCCGAGAGAGGTCCTATGATACTCGAGAACGCGCCCAAATCGCGCTTGACACAACCTCGGGCGCCTGCTACTCCCAGAATGCTCCGACTTTCTTTGGCGGCTGGAGGGCATGCCCGAGCGCGGCAGGCGCAGGGCGACCTCCACGGCGGAGCGACTGCGGCGTGTCGCTCGGCGCGTACGCAACCACGCGTCCCGAACGCCGGCAGGCGCTACCTGAATTGCTGTTGTGCGGGGCGCACGTGTGGGCGGTTGCATAGGCGACCGGCACACCGGCCCCGAGGAAATCTCATATCGTCTATGTGAGGAGGAGGTGTGGAATGCGGCTTGCAGCGTCTGTTTTGGCTATCTTGTGTGCGCCGTTGGCGCTCGCCAACGTCCTCGAGATACCCCTGGATACTCTTGAGCCGGAGGGATACTTCACGGTCCAGGAGGGGATGAACTGCGGGGTAGTGACGGAGGGCGACCTCACTTTCATCCGCACCACGGAGCTCAGTGAGAGCCAGGGTTGGCCGGGGGGGGGATGGTTCTATGCTCCGATCATCAACTTCGAAGTATTCACTGGCGGGACAATCGATGCTTCTGTGCCGGGCGCCACGCTCGAATTCGACGCGCGTTATGTCCAGGAAGGCCCCGGCGAGAATGGCCAGCCACCCTACGAGAGCTGCTGGTTCGGCGTTCAGTTGTTCGCCCATGACGGAGCCGATTGGTGGTGGGGCAGCGCCTTCAACAACCCGGAGCCCTACGGCGAATGGCATCATTTGGTCCTCGACCTGGCTGACACCGCGGGCAACCCGGATTTTGACCTCTCTCAGGTCAGCCGTGTTGAGATCCACGGGTTCAACGACCGCTACTGCTGGCAGGACCACATTGACCTCGATACCCTCGTGATCACGCCTGAGCCGACGACGGCCAGTCTGCTGGCCCTCGGTCTGCTTGGCCTGCTGCGTCGTCGCCGCTAGCGCGCGGGCGATCGTTAGCGCGGGACGTCGTAGTACCGGGGGAGAAGAACCTCGGCGCGGTGGGTGACGCTATCAACCGTACACCTGCTCTGCGAGCAGCGCTGGCGCGGAGTGGTGGTAACGCCCGCCCGCGCATCCTTGATGCGGCAACGACATGACGGTGAGGAGGCCGGCTGCTGCCCAGAGGGCGAATACGCTTTCCCCCCCGTGGGGCCTCGCCGGATCGACATCGAAGGGGGGCACGCTGGGGGACGTGTCTGCTTATGAACCGTGTCGGCCGCGCATCCCGGAACACGACACTACCGCCGGCTTGCCAGAGTGAGGTCTGCGAGGCAACCCATTTATGACGTCAGCGCGGCGAAGCTGACGGAGGAAGAATACCATGAAACGACTGTTCACATACAGCGCGATGTTGGTGGCACTGGTCGGTGTCGCCAGAGCGGACTTCAGCGGCCCCTACGATCACAGTTTGTGGACGTTTGACGCGTACGGCGGCGACGGGTCCGCCACCGGAGACACCGCCACGCTTGTGCTGACGGGCGACGACGCCCCCGGCCTGATCATCACGATGTACACGATCGAGGCCCCCGGCGACGGCACGTTCTCGTTCGACTGGTCATACACCTGTACGGATGCCCCCGGGTGGGACGCGGGCGGCTACGTCGTTGCCGGACTCATCTACGAGCTGTCGCATACCAGCGGAGAGAATGGCAGCGGCAGTGTTCCCGTACTGGAAGGGGATACGATCGGGTTCTTCGTCGATACGTCCTGGGGTTCCAACGGGCCGGGCGTTTTGACGGTCACGAACTTCAGCGGCCCCACGCCGTCGGGGGCCCCGGTGGGCGCATGCTGCTTCATCCAGCCCGGCTGTGTGGACGAAATGTTTGAAAGCGAGTGCATCCGCATGGGCGGCACGTACATGGGCGACGGCACCGTCTGCGCCGACGTGGACTGCGGACCGGAACCGCCACCCGCGGAACTGGTGCTGCTCGGAGGCAATATCGACCTGACCACGCCGAACGGCTGCTGGGCCGCCTATCCGACGCTGGCCTTCAACAGCCAGGACGACGAGTTCCTGCTCGTTTGGCAGGAGGAATCCGCGCCGCACCCATGCGACATTGCCGCACAGCGCGTGACGGCGGAGGGCGTGCTCGTCGGCGACATTGCCACGGTCATCATGGCGGACGCCTACCAGGTCGATCCCAGCGTCGCCTACAACGCCGCCGACAACGAATATCTGGCGGCCTGGCGGTCGCAGATGAGCTGGCCCGACTTCAATTCATCCGTCGGCCAGCGGTTTGCCGCCGACCTGACGCTGCTCGGCTCCCCGTACCAGCTCACGGAGACGGGCGTTGGGTTTGAGAACTCACTGGTTCATAACCCCCTCAACAACGAGTACTTCCTGACAGCCCGCAGTTTCGTGCCGGACCCCGGAGGCATCTTTGGAAGCCGGATCGCCGGGGACACCGTCGTGGATCCAGCCATCGAGATTGACACGACGCAAGGGATTACCTTCCTGGATCCGGCACCGAACGGTGAGGTGGCTTACAACGGCCTCGACAATCAATACCTGGCGACCTACGCCGTACAGGAATACCCCACTTGGTCCGCCTACAACCTGAGAGGCTGCATCGCCAATGCTGACGGTACGCTGGCTGGCCCGCCGTTTGCGATCAACTTCCCGCCGAATTTCCGCTCGTTCTACCGGGCCGCGAGCGTGGCCTTCGATCCAAACGCGGGACGCTATCTGGTGGTCTACGGCGACGCCCGGCCGATTCCACTGCGTGGACAGTTCGTGGCGCGCGACGGGACACTGATCGGCTACCCGTTTGAAATCAGCGCGCCGATGGTGGATGTCCAAGTCGCCCCGCGCATGGCATTCGATCCCGTAAACGACGTGTATCTGGTCGCTTGGTGCGAAAGCCCGACCGACGAACCCACGCAGATTCTCGCGCAGCTCCTGGCCACCGACGGCACCCCGCTCGGTGAACCGCTCACCTTGACCACGACGGCGTATCACATGCCCTTCGTGCAGGCGAACACGAACACCGGCGGGTTCCTGGTTGCTTGGCGCGATTGCCGCAACTTGCCGGGCAGCATTGACGTGTACGGGCAGCTCATCGCCGTCGAGGGCGTGTGTGCGGGCGATCTGGACGGCGACGGGGACACCGACCTCAGCGATCTAGCTGCGTTGCTGTCGGCGTACGGCAGCTTTGAGGGCGATCCGGACTACAATCCGGCGGCCGACTTCGACGAAGATGGTGACGTGGACCTATCTGATCTGGCGGCGTTACTGGCTGATTACGGCTGTGGGGTATAGTGCGCCTGTCCCTACGGAATACTCCGTCCCCCTTGCTACGACAGCGTTTACGCGCCTCGCTGGTTCGGGCCAGTCGCGCCATGATGCTACCTCACAGAACCTGAACTGATCAGGCGTGTTGAGCGTCGTGAGCGGTACCGAGATTCTGTCGAGCATTCACCTGTCACTTGCGCCTATGACGTTGGTGATAGGCGCAAGTGCCTGCGGGATTAAGTCACGACAAATTAAACACTTACGGATTAGTCCCTCTCGAACATATTTGCCACCGGCCGCTTAGCGGGGCCTTTAGCGTTGGCAAACTCGGATCCGCGAACCAGCGACTTCCGTCACCGGTACACGCGGGCCGCCTGAAAGAAATCTGCACGTCCGCGCCGAAGGCCACAAACCCCATTCCGAGAGTGAAGATGTCCCTGCCGCCGTGTGCGCCCACCGTGCCGACCAAGCCCTTTGCGGCCCTCTCCTCCTGAACACGGCGTGATCTGGTCCGTTGGTTCGCCGGTCCTGCTCGCCGCGAGTCGCTCGAATCAGCCCGGACGAGGTTTTCGGTAACGACAACGGACGTGATTACAGAGATAATCGTTGCCGCAGCCATCCGCAGTCGCTAAGATGACCCTCAAGGAGCTGGTGATGCGACCCCCTACGGGCCGAACCACCTTCGCGGCTCACCATCCGCAACAGCATGCCGCCGGCGTGTGCAGGCGAGTGTGCGGCCGCCGCGGCAGTAACCCTCGGCGCCTCCGAGGGCCTATTCTGAAGGAGGAAGGATCATGCGAAGAGTCTTGTTGGCTACGCTGGCGGCCATCGCCATCGTGACGAATGCGTGGGCAACCGAGCCAGGCCTGTATGGCATTCAGTCGGGGAATGATGGCACCAACGGCCTATTCCGGATCGACCCTCTGACCGGTGCCGCCACGAAGATCACGTCCCTCGATAAAGACCCGAGTTTAGCCGGCGCGTCGTTCTTGAACGGCGAGCTTTATGTCACGGATGTCCTTAATTGGGTCCCCGGCGTCGGTTACATCCTCTACGACAGGCTGGACATGGAGACTGGTGTCTTCACCGGCATCCACGATCAGGGTTACGACTTCAACTGGCACGGTCTGGCATCGTCTGACGCGCTCGGCGTTACCTGGGCCATTGGGCAGGACTCTGGCAGAGTGCTCGTCCAGACGGACATCTATGGCAACTGGACGATCATCGGCCCGACCGGGATCGATGGCCGCGGCATGGCCTACGACGACACCCAGGGCATCCTCTACGCGACCAACTACGACGATTCCGGGCTCTACTCGATCGACATCAACACCGGCGCCTCGACGTACATCGGCGACACCGGCGTTCGCTGCGATCTGGTCGGACTGGCCTATGACGAGTGGACGCAGACTCTGTATCTCAACGAGGCTGATGTGACCGATTCGCTCTACACGGTGGATGTCAACACCGGCATCGCCACGTTGGTCGGAGCGAACGGTGATCCGTGGATCGACGGTCTGGCCTGGATTCCCGAGCCGTCGTCGCTGGCCCTGCTGGCTCTCGGCGCACTGTCCGTCCTGCGCCGGCGCTAGTTCGCCAACTCGGGCCTGGGCATCCTACTCCGGGTGGGGCGTACGTCTCGCCCGTCAAGTCTCCCGAGGCGGGCAAGGCGCCGCGGGGGCCATCGGCCGGGAACCAGCCATAGAACCTTCCACCTGCCGCCGTGCGCCGTTGCGAGGAAGGCGATCGACAGACTGCAAGTCTGTCCTGCATCGGGCGGCTCGCGATCGACCGGATGTTCGATCAGAGGCGCCAATCCCACGCGCCGCGCCGCCCTGCACACGGCCTCGTTGCTCCCGTTGCCGATCCTCGCTGCACCGTCACTGGGGCGAGAGCCATTCGCGCTTCGAGAAGACTGGTCCTTCGTGCGTGAAAACCACGGTCCATTCGAGGCTTGGGGCAAAAACATAGAATTCGGCGTGGATTGGTGATAGATCTGGGAGGACTGCGCCGCTGCACCGCAAGGCGTATCCCTCGTTGCCTTCGGGGACGATAAGGAAGTCCTCCGCGGAGCACTCGAAGTATGCGTGCAAGGCCTTTGTGTCGAGCCAGCACCGCGCGAATCCAAGGTCGAATGTATTCCAGTCAAAGCGACCGCACCTCCACTTGCCCGTACGGGCTTTCATTTGGGCGCAGTAGCACTCGCGCCACCGCTGTTGATGGCGCCAGCGCTCGTTCCGAGAGATCGGCTGATAGCGCACATTCGCATCGCGCAGGAGATCGAACAACACGCTGTTGAAGGTACCGTCCATAGCCGCATGCCAAACCTAGCCCGGACTATTCATACCGCAGAAAGCGCGGAGAGCGCAGAGTGTTGTTGAGACAGGAGTTGTGGCAGAATCCGAGTGCGTTTCGTTTTGACAGTGTGTATCACCTGTCCTTCTGCGTCGGCTTCGCTAACCTCTTTTCTATCACCTCTCTGCGATCTCTGCGTGCTCTGCGGTGAATTATCCGGGCTAGCTCAGCGGAACACAACGATCCCGAAGCAAGGGTGGTTGCAGCTTGCCTCGACCGGAGTTGGGGCCCGCGGCCCGGCGACGGCCGCGCTGGTCGAGCCGTGTCCGTCAATCGAATCACGCCAGGCGGGTGACCGCGTGATGGTCGGCCTGTCCCTGCCGAGAATTCCGTCCTCGTTGCGACGCAAGCACTTGCGCACTTTGCCTCTTGCTGCCCGATCGGCTACGATTCCGCCTCACAGAACCCGAACTGATAAGGCGTGGTGAGCGTCGTGAACGGTGCCGAGATTCTGTTGACCATCCGCCTGGTACTTGCGCCTATCATCCTGATGATCGGGCTGCCGGGGACCGGCAAGACGAGGCTGGCCAAACGCCCACCGACGAGCCTTCCACACCTAACCCGGATAATTCACCGCAGAGCACGCAGAGATCGCAGAGAGGTGATAGAAAAGAGGTTAGCGAAGCCGACGCAGAAGGACAGGTGATACACACTGTCAAAACGAAACGCACTCGGATTCTGCCACAACTTCTGTCTCAACAACACTCTGCGCTCTCCGCGCTCTCTGCGGTATGAATAGTCCGGGCTAACGTTGTGGGAGTTGTTTCGGACCGAGCGGCTTCGCTCCCCGAGCCCACGGCACCGGGCAGAGATGTGGGTCCGGCGAACCCAATTCCGATCAATTCCCCCGGCTGCTCGCTCGAACCATGTTTGCCGAGATCGGATGTCAGATCCGGCCGGGGTGGATTGGATTGCTGTTAGAGAGGTGCGTGCGGTCGGTCGGCCGCGTTCGGCTCATGCGCTGCGACGCCCGACCCGCAGCGCGATCGCGCCGAGCGCGAGCAGCGCCAGCGTCGCCGGCTCCGGGACGATGACGTAGTTGCTGGTACCGCTGGCCAGATCCTGCGCGGTCAAGGTGAAGCTGACCAACGAGCTCATGTCGTAGACCGTGTCCTCGATGGCCACATAACCGGATTCCGGATGATCGAAGTCCTCGGTGACCGTCTCAAGGAAGCCGGCGCTCATGGAGAAGATGCCTTCGGCGAAGGTGGTACCCTGGGGACCGCCGAAAGGATCGCCTGCCCACCCGTTGTACTGGGCCAGGTATGCTCCGCCGGTGTCGCCGACACCCGTGAGCGCGGCGCTGTTGGCGTCAAAATCGGTCAGCGTATATGAGGCATGGGCGTACCCGATGGCGTCAGTGATGGGGTCGAAGTCACTGAGCAACGCGGAGCCGATGTGGAACGCGGTGTCAGCCGCGCCGGCCTGAACCGAGAAGCTCAGGTTGACCTCTGGGTCACCGACGATGGCAGCCGTGAAGGTGTCGAGGCTTCCCAGAAACGTGCCATCGTGCCAGAACTCGTGCGGTTCGGGCATCGTCCAGGTCCAGAGGTCGGCCTCGCGGTCGTATTCGCCCCATTCGGCGAGAATCTGGAAGCTGTCGCCGTAGCTGGCGCCAGCCTGGTCGGTTTCGGCAGTGATCTCAAAAACCACTGCCGGGATATCGGCCGTTGCGACGCCCGCGGCGAGCACCAAAACGCAAAGTGCCACCGTGCCCCTGGCCGTACACGGTATTCTACTGGTAGACATTTGCTCGTTCTCCTCCGCAAGAGTCGAGGCTTGGCCTTCCAAGTACTTAAGATTCGTGACAGTTGCAAGCAACTAGAGTTGCAACTACCGATACTAGGCACGCCGCGCAGCTATATCAAGCGCGAGCGTGCTGCAAGGTCCGAAATACCCGGAGTTGACAGGAGTGCTGGGGAAGCGCGAGTTCCTGCGGAGCAGCAGCGACGCCCAGCGAGCCTGCCATAACCCTCGCCATTTCAACGAGTTCCAGGAGCACCGCCGAAGATCAGGAGTCCCCGGCGTCCCTCGCGAGAACGTCATCCGGGGTGGTCGCGGCGGCTTGTGACAGGCTAGGCAAATTGCGTGGGGCGAGCCCGAACTCCTCGTTCCCGAGATTATCTGCCGGGTGCTCACCGCAGTACAGCTTATCAGACGCCCAGCATCACGCCGTACGCGAGTTTCGATGGCCTGGGGGTCGGGGGTGTCGAAGCCCACGCTCGCTCAGAACCCGCGAGAGCCCGGAATGCGACCGTGTCGGTCCGGCCCCGCTTACGGTCCAACCTTCGGATGCCGGCGAGGAACAAGGGGGGCGTTGGCGAGCGTGACGCGCTCATCGTGGTCCGTTTGCCGGGTATGGTTATCGCTGGCCCGGAGCCCCTGGTTGCCGCATAATGGGCTGCTGTAGGCTGGGGTAGCCCACTCGGCGGGGCAACGACCGCATGTCCAACGCTGAAGCCGACGAACGAGAGCAGCAGAGCCGCAAGCGGCGGATTGATTCCCGGCGGGAGGCTCGCGGGTGGGCGATCGTACCGGCAGATACGCCTCGTACGCTCACCCCGCAGGCCGTCAGAGAGTACGAGACCGACCACGGCCCCGCGGACTACGCCCTTAACGTTGATGGCCGCATCCTCGGAGTCGTGGAAGCGAAACAGCTCACCGTCGGCTCTCGGAATTCGCTGACCCAGGCGGAGCGGTATTCACGACGGCGTTGGACGACACGAGGAGGCCAGTAGGGCGAAGCTCGGAGACAGGCGATGGCAGAACACGACGTGTACTTCTCTGTTCCGGAGCGACCACTGGCCAAGGCCGACATCGTCTTCGTCGTTGATGAAGACGGTGAACGACTTGGGACGCTGAAAGTCAGCAAGGGTGGCCTCGATTGGCTACCAGCCCGCAAGTGGCGAGACAAACCGTTCCGACTCGACTGGTCACGCTTCGACCGGCTGATACGGGAGCAGATCAACCCGAGGCGTTGAGCACGGCGAACCACTGCCCCTCTGGCGAGCTGGCTGACATGAGCGGGTCGAGCTGCGACTAAGAGCGCCTGACAATACCCCCCTCCCTCGTAGGGAGGGGCCAAGGGGAGGGTCAAGACACCGGACGCCCGGACCCCCTCCCTACCTCCCCCTGAGAGGGGGAGGGGTTTTGGTAGCGCCTCTAAACCGGACCCGGGTGGTGGTCTTACAGCGTGAAGTTGCGTGAGTTGACGAGCCATGGTGACAGGTGATCCTTACCGTCGTATCCTCGTCGTGGTGCTGCGCGTCGGTGGCGGACTGGCGTGCACGGCGGTGTTTGCGATCTTCCTGCCGACCGCCTGGATGGCCGCCATGCACCAGTGGCTGGGGCTGGGCGAGTTTCCCGATGCGGCGGTGACGCAGTATCTTTCGCGATCAGTGTCGGCGTTCTACGCGATGTTCGGCGGACTGACGATTCTGGTGTCGCTTGACGTGCGTCGATTTGGTCCGGTGATAGCGTACCTGGCGGTTGCCACCATGGCGTTCGGCGTAGTGATCACCGGGGTGGACGCGATGGCGAAGATGCCCACGTACTGGACGCTGGTCGAAGGGCCGCCGACACTCGTGATCGGTCTGGTGATTCTGCTGCTCAATCGCCGCGTTCAGCGAAATGCCCGCGTCGCAGCCGCCGAAGCGGATTGGCACGGTCGCTCCGCAGGAGAGTGAAGCATGACCACGTCAGTGAAGCCATCCAGAAGAAGTCCCCTCGATTGGGGCCGCTCCCTGATCATGTTCGTCATCGCCTGGCTGATCGGCCTGTACGTCTACGAGGTCACGGCTGGCCCGTACGGTCAGGGAGTCGGGATCGGGCTCGCCGTCCTGACGCTGGCGGTGAACGGCTTCGCTCGCTGGCGGGCCGTCAAGAGCATCCGCCAGGCGGACTTGGGCTTCTACTTCTGGATGGCCGTGCCACTGATCCTCTTCTTCGTCGTCCCCAGCGTGGTGAAGCTCGTCACCTATCTTCAGAGCGAAGAGGGGCAACCTTGGTGGCATTACGTCGGGTCCTTGTTGCCGTTCATCCTGAAGCTCGGCGTTCCTGTGATAGCCCTTTTCTGGGTATACGTCGTTCTGGGCAGAATCCGCCAACGTCTTGAGACGAGCAACGGGCCTGAGCAGGATGCCGGCCGCGACCTGCCAGAATGACGATCTGGCGTTCACGACCGTGCTCGCACGCCGGTTCACACATCGACACGTGCCCCGGCGATACCACGTTGAATCAGGCCTACGCGTTTTGGTACACTGGTGGTTGAGAGGTCGCCTCACTTGACTTCGGCGTCGTGCGAGCCAGTGACGCCAAGATGGAGGGCATCGACCAATGTTCCTTACCGCACTCCTGGCCAGCGTGGGCATTCTGACAGGTATCCCGACCGCTGGCGGACTCGACGATCGCCCGATCGTCCACCCCGCCGTGTGGAATCGGCTGCATCATGAGGGAGCTCGGGTGAAGATCTGGGTGTTCCTCGCCGACAAGGGCTTCCGCTCCGACGAGGAGCGCCAGGCAGCCATTGCCAAGGTCCAAGTCGATTACAGCCCTCGCGCCATCCAGCGACGGGCCAGGCGGGGCGCCGCCGCGAATCAGGGCGGCGTGTTGTTCACGATCCGCGATGTGCCGGTAGCGCGAACGTATGTGGACGCGATCACGCAGACCGGGGCCGAGCTGTGCGTCGAGAGCCGGTGGCTCAACGCCGTCAGCGTCCGCGCCGACGCGGAGCAAGTCGCGCGGATCGCGCGGCTGAGATTCGTGCGTGAGGTTCGCCCGGTGGCCCGGGCGTGCCGGATCGACCCGATCGAAGCGGCGTGGCCGGACCAGCCGACGGGCGCATCCGGCGGCGGCGGCGGTCCGCGCGGCGGCGATCCGTTCTATGGGCTGTCGTTTGAACAGCTCGCGCAGATCAGCCTGGTCGCGCTGCACGAGCAGGGCTACACGGGCGAGGGCATGATCATTGGCCTGCTGGACACCGGATTCGCCCGCTTCCACGAGGCGCTTACGGATCCGAACCACCCGATCGACGTGATCGCCGAGTGGGACTTCGTTGATGACGACCCCAACGCCGGCTGGGAGCCCAACGACCCCATGATCCCGGACCCGCACGGCGATCTGTATCAGCACGCGCACGGCACGATCGTGCTGGGGACGATCGCGGGGTACAAACCCGGCGTGTACGTCGGCGGCGCGTACGACGCATCGTTCATCCTCGCCAAGACCGAGGACATCACCGACGAATACCCCGCCGAGGAGGACCTCTATGTCGCCGGCCTCGAGTTCATCGAGATGAACGGCGCCGACGTCGCCAGCTCATCGCTGGGCTACGACGACTGGTACGACTGGTTCGACATGGACGGGCAGACCGCGGTGACCACCATCGCCGTCAACATCGCCACCTCGCACGGACTGGTCTGCTGCACCGCCGCCGGCAACGGCGGGCGCGACCAGGACCTCCCCACGCTGATCGCACCGGGCGACGCGTTTGACGTGATCACCTGCGGCGCGGTGAATCCGTACGGCACGCTGGCGGGCTTCAGCTCCGGCGGCCCGACCGCCGACGGTCGCGTCAAGCCCGAGGTGCTGGCACGCGGTGAGTTCGTCGACTCGATCGACCCGCTGGATGAAACGCTCTACGGCGAATGGGACGGCACGTCGATGTCGACCCCGCTGGTAGCCAGCGCGGTGACGTGTATCCTTCAAGCTCACCCATGCTGGGGCATCTACCAGATCCGCTCGAATCTGTTCGGCACCGCCGGCGATTACGTCGCCAACGGCGAGACCGACCCAAATTTCGCCCGGGGCTACGGGATCATCGACGCCTATGCCACGTCTCAGACCGGCGCCTGCATCGGTGATCTGGACGAGAACGGCGAAGTTGAACTGGCGGACCTCGCGCAGCTACTCGCCTCGTACAACGTCACGAGCGGCGCGGGCTACGAAGACGGCGACTTGGACTGCGACGGGGACGTGGATCTCTCCGACCTCGCCGCGCTGCTCGCCAGCTACGGCGCGACCTGCCCGTAGCCGGGCAATGCGCGTATCTCGTCGGGGCAATAACTCGCTGAGGCGTTTGTCAAAGCTCTGGGGGACAGGCCTCTGGCCTGTCGAT
>CAZDTB010000094.1:0-12957 GCA_964508075.1 uncultured Planctomycetales bacterium | reverse complement strand
GATCGTGTTCGCCACCACTCTGATGTTCGATTGCCGTCGCGAACACGATCCCGACTGCGACGAAACCTGAGAATACATGAGCAGCGTACGCCGACGCCCAGCTCGAGTTTGCCAGGTTGGGTCCCATGCGTCGGGGCAGCAGCACCGCGGGGATTGCCGCCAGCGGGGCCAACAGCCAATGAATCCGCCAGGCCTTGACCGGCTCGAACGGGTCGGCCGGCGGCCAGAACTCAGGGACAAGCTCTGAAGGTGGCGGTCCCGTGGCTGGCGGCTGTGTGGGCGCATCAGTCATGGCTGGTTCGGATTGGCCTCGGGAGTGCGCTGTGGAACATACGAATCATGCCGGTAGGCTTGGGGCGGCGTCCACCAGTTGTGGAAGAGACCTGTCGTCTCTTCTTTGATCGTGCCCGGACCAAGGTCGTAGTCTCCTTCCGGGAGCTGCTCATATCGAAAGGGGCGCCTGGTCAGAGCGTCCAGCGGCACCTCTGACAGAAAGTCCGGTCTGAGCGAGTCGAGCGCGTCCGGATAGGCCCCGCGCGCATGCTTATGAGCGGACAGCGCCAGCATGACTACCAGCGCCCGACGGCGCGCCACCTGTTCGAACAACTGCTGGAAGGTGTATTCGTCCACGCCTTGGGTCAGCTCGAACAGCGGGCCGTCCAGCACGCTGCCGCCGGCACCGGACTGCGGTCTATCGGCAAGGAACCGTTTGGCCGCCTGGTAGTTCATCCCATCGAGTTGTCCCAGGTCGTCGGTCAAGCCCAACAACTTAGCCCGGACGGTTCGGCGGTCGCTGAAGAGCGGCGAAAAGATGTTCCATGCGCGGCTGCGGGCGGTCGCCGGGGAGCCATACATAAGCGTCATCTGCTCCGAGGCCGCACTGAGCACCAGCCAGCCGTTGCCACGGCCGTCGTCGGTGTAGTAGCGGTCGAGCAGGCGATCGACCTGCATGTCGGCGCTGGTCCTGGCGATCACCACGTCGGCGACCGAGAGCGACAGCTTGTCGGTGAGGTACCCGATCATCTCCCGGGCCAGGTCGGGTGACAGGTCAACCTCCCGCGTTAGACAGCCAAGCTCGTACTGGACGAGCGTCGCGCCCGGAGTTACCCCCCACATCCATCGAGACCGACTCTGCCCCTGGATCGTAGCGATTCGCGCGGCGGCGCGCAGGTCGGCCAGTGCGCCCTCCAGGTAAGCCTGTTCGGCCGTACGGTAACGGGCTCGAAAAGCCAGAGCGGCGATCGCGTCCTCGTGCCTGGGACCTGGGTATTGGGCAGGTTGGCCGGTAGGCGGGGCCCGCGCCGGCCGGTCGTTCTCCTCAGGTGATTGTTCGTGCTGGGCGCACCATGCCACGATCCGGTCCAGGGTCTTGCCGGTGGATGGGTTGTTGATGTACTTCGCCGCGCTGTCCTGCGTGCTGTTGGGATCAGGGGCCCACTCGTCGAGTAAGCCGGCGGCCAAAGCACTGGTGCTCCAGATTCCCCACCAACCCTGCGAAGGCGCCTGCGCCGGCGCCGGCGCGAACGGCAGCTCCTGGATCAGTCCCAACAGCTCGTCGTGTCGGCCGATGACGTTCGGCACGTCCTGCTGCTGTCCGGAAACTGCTGCGGGTGGGGTGGTGATGCGCACGTAGGTGTAGTGCGCGAACCAGAGCAGGGCGATCGCCCAGAGGCCGAGACGCACCCAACGCCAGCGGCGTTTGCCGGGTTGCCGATCCGCATTCGTGGAAGCCATGCAACCTCCCACGTGCGTGGGTTACTACGTAGCGGCCGGCACGTCGCCGGCCGAGTCGTTACAGCCGAGGGCGGCTGTGTCACACAGTCTACCACGACTTCATCAGCGCCAGGCCCGATGCTCCGGTCTCGATATCCGTGAATGGTACGACCTTCATGCCGAAGAGTTCCGGGAACTGGGCTTTTTCGTCGCGGGCGATCGAGGTGCCGACCACGTAACCCAGCACGGCTCCGAAGACGACGTCGGAGAGGTCGTGCTCGCGCGAATCGATCCGCTCGTAGCCGACCAGTCCGGCCAAGGCGAAGCACGGGACGCCGACCCAGGGACCGTAATACTCGTTGAGGACGGCGGCGACGGCGGTCGTGCTGGCGGTGTGGCCGCTCGGCCAGCCGTAGAGGTCGCCGTCGGGCTCGCGGGTTCTGGCGGTGAACTTCAGCCCGAGCGTGGTGATGCCGGTCACGGTCAGGGCTTCGGTGAGCGCCTTGGCGACTTCGTGCTGCTGGGCGTCTTTGGTGAGCGTGCTCGTAAGCCAGAGGATTCCGGCACCGGCAAAGTGCGTGCCGGGGTTCCCGAGCGCCCCGATGACCTCGCCTGCGTCGCCGAGCTGGCGGTGGCCGTGGGTCCGGTTACGGATGGTGCCATCGACACCGGTTTCGCGGATGGCGACGCTGGCCCCCATCGCCGCTGTCAGGGTCAACGCGTTTTCGAGGTCCCAGAACGACGTTTTGAAGCCGCGCCACAGACCGCGCGTGCCGAAGGCCTTGGCCTCAGAGCCCATCTGATGCCAGACGTCCTCGCGCCAATATCCCGCCGGCACGCCCGTACCCATGGCTGGTGCGAATGCGGCCGGCTGCGATTCAGGCGAGTCGGGGACGATCCCGAGCGTGAAGTACGACGTGGTCAGGTCGCTCTCGTCCTCCCCGGCGAGTCCTCCAGGGGCGAAGGCGTGTGCAGGTTGGGCAAAGGTGGTCTCGTGGGAAACGGTTTCCTCGGCGAGAAGAGGCTCGAAACGCCGGGCCGCGTAGCGTTCGACCGCGCCCCGCACGGCGCTTTCGCCGGTCGTCGCGCGCTCGGCCATGCAGCCGGCTGAGAGAATCGCCGCCTCCAGCGCCGCGCTGCCCAGCAGCGCGGTAGTCTTGCATGTGAGCATGGGCGTCACTTTCAGTCTCCCGAAGCTGCCGCGGCCGTTTTGGCCGGAGCGGCATTCTAGCGGCTGCTCGTCTTCGTCACACGTCAGTTGGCTATGACGTTTCGTTTGGGGGCTGGTGGTGGTAGTATGAGGGCGTAGTGTGGAGAAGCTGACCGTGCCCGTAAAGCATCCCAAACGAATCGCATTGGCCAGATGTCCCACGCCGCTGATCCGCCTCGAACGTCTCGAGAGCGTCCTCGGCGGAGCGGAAATCTGGCTGAAGCGTGACGACCTGACCGGGCTGGAAGTCTCGGGGAACAAAGTTCGCAAGCTCGAATACGTTGCCGCCGACGCTCTCGCCGCCGGTTGCGACACGCTGGTTACCGAAGGAACGCCGCAATCCAACCACTGCCGCGCCACGGCCGCCGTCTGTGCGAAGGTTGGCCTGCGTTGCCATCTGCTGTTTCGCCCGGAGCCGCCGGACGGTCCGCCGCAAGGCAATCACCTGTTAGACGCGCTCTTTGGGGCCGAGGTTAGCGCGTACTCGCGCGAGCGGTTCGAGGCCGAGCACGACCGCATCGTCTCAGACCTCTTGGGTGAGCTGCAAGCCGCTGGTCACAAGCCGCGCTTCACGCCCATGGGAGCCTCCGAGCCGCTTGGGTGCTGGGGTTACATCCGCGCCGCCGCCGAGCTGGCCGGCCAGCTCCAGCAGGTCGGCGTCGGGGAGTGCGACATCGTCCTGCCGATCTCGTCGGGTGGGACCTATGCCGGCATGCTGCTTGGCCAGTGGATTCACCAGCTTCACCACTGGAACCTCTGGGCCGTGCCGGTCAGCGACGACGTCGTTTACCACACGCACGCGGTCGGGGAGCTGGCCCGGGGCGCGATCAGCGAGTTCAAGCTGCCGACCGAATACGACGAGGCCGGCCTACAGTTCATCGACGGCTATGTCGGTGACGGCTACGCGATCCCATATCAGTCGGCGATCGACGCGCTCCGGCTGCTGGCGCGTACCGAGGCGATTCTGCTCGACCCGGTTTACACCGCGAAAGCCTTCTGCGCATTGCTGGACGGCATCCGCGAAGGCTGGCTGGGCACGCGCCGCCCGGTGGTTTTCATCCATACCGGCGGGATCTTCTCAGACTTCGCCTGGCCCGATCTGCTGATGGGCGGCGTTAGCGAATGAGCTGGCACCTATCTTGACGGGCATTGGTCGACCGATTCGGCTTTGGTAGCCGCGGGAGTATCCTCGGCGGCCTTCAGCGGCTCCCAGAAGGCGAAGTTCTCCTCCTGGGTATTGCAGTAGCCGGTGGCCTTGTACCTGGCGAAGGAGTTGTAGGTCCAGTCAAGATACTCCGAGCCACCGCCGCTGTGCGTCGTGATCAGGAAGCGGTTGGCCAACTCGCCGAACCCGCGGGCCTGGTCAGCCGGCGACTTGGCGTCGCCTCGGCTGGCGTCCACCGGGACCCAGCCGTAGTTCGGCAGGTACACCTGGGCCCAGCGATGGAAGGCGTCGTCGACGCTGGCGTCGTCGCCGCGAACCACCACGCTGCCCTGGTAGCGGGCGGGCAGGCCGGCAGCCCGGCACAACGCGATGAACGCGAAGGTGTACTCCGAGCACGAGCCGGTGCCACGCTTCAGAATGACCTCGGGTACGTCCCAACCGCCGACCATCTCGTAGTCCACCTGCTCGATCAGGAAGTTGAAGATCTTGCGGGCGATCCAGTAGGGGTTCTGCTCGTCGCCGACGATTCTCTTCGCGGTTTCCTGGATATACGGCGTGTTGATGCGGTAGCGTGATCCGTCGACGGTGTAGGCTTTGCGGATATCCGCGGGGATGTCATCGAGCGTGCCGGTCTTGGCCGGGTCGATCAGGTAGCGGATCGCGGAGATCCGGGCGTTGACGGTGTAGCTGACGGGCTGTCGCGTGCCGGCGGGAACGGTACCCAGCTCGAAGACGGCGCAAGGCTGGCCCCACTGGTCCGGGACGGTTTTCGTCGGTGACTGAGAATACCGAATTTCGGAGAGCAGCTCCTGGTTGGGTAGTCGCTCGGGAATCGCCAGGTTGACGGCCAGATCGTGGACCTCGCCGGGACCATAGTTGTAGAGCGTCCAGCAGTACTCGACGCGCGCTTCGCGGGCGTCGCTCAGGCGATACTTCTGCTCGTCGTCGATCACGAGCTGATAGACCTTGCGGGTCTGGAAGTCCACGTTCCAGAGGTGACCGTCGAGTGCGGTCAGGCCGGCGGCGTAGGGGCCCGGCGCGGCGAGGATGGCTAGCACCATTCCGCTGTCCGGATCGAGCATATAGAGTTCGTCCTTGACGCGGTTGGAGACCCACAGGTACTTGCCGTCGTACGCCAGGCACGTGCAGGAGCCGTGCGGCACGGGGTAGTACGCCAGAATCGTCCCGTCTGTTGGCAGGACTTTGTAGATTTGACCGGACTTCCGCTCGAGCAGGAAAAGAGCATCGTTGGCGTATGCCAGGCCGGCGGGTCGGGACCCGGGGGCTTCAAACGTGTACTCGACCGTTCCGTCTTGTGGGTTAGTGGCGTAGACGCGGCCGTTATGGTCATCGGAGACGTAGAGCAGGCCGTTGCCGTAGGTCAGGCCGTGGGGCTTGAGCGTCGGCGCGTCCCAGGATTGTCTCAGCGTACCGTCGGATGGCGTGACTCGGTGGATTCTGGCCTCGCGCCAGTCGAGGACGAGGAGGTCGGTGCCGTCGGTGGCGAGGCCGGCCGGATACTTGCAGGGCGCCGCGAACGAGAGCTTGACGTCTCCCGGGGCCGCCCGGGTCGGCGTCGCGAGGCACGTCAGAATTGCTGTTGCCAGAAGCGGTTTGGCGTACGTTTGGAGGATTCTCATGGCAGATCTCCGCAGTGCGTGGATGTTTACACGAGACTGTAACAGGAATGCCGCTGCCAAGGCTAGTGTTCTGTCGGCCCTGATACCGTGGGCCATCGGCGGGTTCTACGTCGGTTGCCGGTCGGGTACAATGGAAGGGAAGGGCAGCTTCCATTCGTAGGTGTGGCATGACAAATCCAGCCGATCACTCCGCTGGCGTGAACACCGGCGAGCCGCTTACCGGCGTGTCCAACGACCCGGAACGCTCCCGACGACGCGACGCCGGATTCCGGCGCAACGTGCTGGTTTTCCTGCTGATCGTTGCCGTTCTGCTGCTCTTGTCTCTTGTGCTCGGTAATCTCCAGGAGGACGAGCGCGACCACGTGACCGGTATTGCCGACAGGCAGAAGCCGCCCGCGTCTCAACCAGCGGGCGCGGTACCGGCGGGCGAGTTCCCCGAGGTGACGCGCGATTCCGACGGCCGGTTGCAGTGGCCGCACCCGCGCACGGCTGCCCGCAAGGATGAACGCGATCGCCTGGTGGATCGGTATATCGCGCGCGGGGGCCTGTACCACGATGCGATCGAGGACGCGCGCGTGGTCGCGGCGATGCGGGCGGTGCCGCGGCATGAGTTTGTGCCCGAAAGCCGCCAGCACAGCGCGTACGATGACACACCGTTGCCGATCGGACATGGGCAGACCATATCGCAGCCGTACATCGTCGCGCTAATGACGGAGCTGCTGGAGGTCAAGGCGGGCGACAAGGTGCTGGAGATCGGGACCGGTTCCGGGTATCAGGCCGCGGTCCTCAACGAGCTGACGCCGTACGTCTATTCGATTGAGATCCTCAAGCCGCTGTACGAGGGGGTGGTCAAGCGTTTCGAACGGCTGGGGTACAAGACCATTCGGGCGCGGCTCGGTGACGGGTACGACGGGTGGGAGCAGCACGCGCCGTTTGACGGGATCATCGTGACCTGCGCGGCCGGGCATATTCCGCCGCCGTTGTGGCAGCAGCTCAAGCCCGGCGGGCGGATGGTGATACCGGTGGGCGGCGTATACGAGACGCAGCGGCTGATCGTCTTGACGAAACGGGAGGACGGGGGGCGCAAGAGTCGGAGCGTGCTGCCGGTGCGGTTCGTTCCGATGACCGGCAAGATTCAGAAGCCATGAGGGGGCCCGCGGTCGATTCAGACCGGGGGCAACACATCACCTTCGCCATCCTGGTTACCGTGGCGCTGGTCAGTGCTGCGCTGATCGCGTACGAAATCGTCTTGATGCGGCGGCTGTTGATCGAGAGCTGGCATCACTTCGGGTATCTCGTGATCAGCACTGCTCTGCTGGGGTTTGGCGCCAGCGGCACGTTCCTGGCAGTGATTGAGCGGCGGGTGCGGGCGCGACCGCGGGAGACCATGTTTTGGCTCACAGTCGGCATGGCCGCGGCGTTGCTCGTAATGCCGCGGCTGGCCTCGCTGCTGCCGGTGACGGCCCGGTTCATTCCGGATGATTTGTGGGATCAGGTGGGTTGGTGGTCGCTGTATTGGCTGACGGCGCTGATGCCGTTTCTGCTGGGGGCGGCGTTTCTGGGGGCGGCGTTGATGACGGCGGGGCACCGGGTCGGACGCGTATATGCCGCGAATCTGTTTGGCAGCGCGGTTGGGGCAGTGGGGGCCATGCTGCTGGTCTCATACTTCCTGATCGAAGATGGGCTCTGGCCCTCGTTCATCCTGACGATCGTCGCTCTCTTGGTCCTGGCGTTCCATGCCCGCCGGGCCGAAAGTTCCGCGCGACTGGTTCCGCGCGTGATTCTCACGCTGGCGTTGTTCGCACTGGCGGCGGTAGCGGGGAGCTGGTGGCCGTTGCTGCCATCCTATGACGAATATAAATACGCGGCCCGACTGGAGCGGCTGGTTGAGCAGGGTTCGGCCCGTCGTGTCGCCCGGCGCCCCGACCCGCACGGCTATGTCGAACTGTACGAGAGCGCCCTGTTTCACGACCTGCCCTTCCTGGCGCTGGCCGAGGCGCCGCCGCCAATGTACAGCCTGGTAGTCAACGGCGACCCGGCCGGATCGGTGCTGCGAATCAAGGACGCGGCTGAAGCGGCGGTGATGGACCGGACGCTGATGGCGGTGCCGTATCGACTGGTCCAGCCGCAGCCGCGCGTGCTGCTGATCGGCGAGACCGGGGGGCCCAACGTGTGGCTCGGGCGTCGCCAAGCGGCTCAAATCGACGTGGTTCAACCGAACGCAGCGCTGGTCGAGCTGGTCCGCGCACAAAGCGAGGTGTTCGATACCGGTGCGCAGATCCATGTGGCTGACCCGCGGAGGTTCCTGGCATCGGCTGATCGGCCGAAGTACGACCTGATTCAAGTCGTCTCGCTGGAAGGGCTGGGTGTTGGCGGGGCCGGGATGCGCGGGCTGGCGGAGGATCATTTGGCGACTGTCGAGGGGTGTGCAGATTGTCTGCGGGCTTTGAACGACGACGGGGCGCTGGCGATGTCGCGCGGGATCCAGACACCCGCGCGCGAGAACATTCGCATTTTCGCTACGCTCGTCGAGGCGCTCGAGTCGCTCGGCATCGAAGATGCGTCGCGCCAGATGGTCCAGGTGCGCGATTATCTGGGAGTATGCACGATCGCGCTCAAGTCGCCCTTGACTGATCGACGGCGGGCGGCGCTGCGGGCGGGGATCCGTGCGTTCAACCTCACACCCGTCTGGTACGACCGGTTGCCAGTGGAGGAGGTGAATCAGCCGGACGCGCAGGATGGCCCGCCGGGAACGAATGTTGATTGGTTGCATCATGCCGCTCGGGAGATTCTCTCACCGCGGCGGGCGGTGTTCTACGACGACTGGATGCTGAACGTGCGGCCGGTGCATGATGACAGCCCGTTCTTCTGGGATTTCTACAAGCCGGAGGGACTGGCCGAGCTGAAGCGCGTTTACGGGGATCTCTGGCTGACGCGGGCGGAGCTGGGTCGGTTGTTCCTGTACGCGTCGCTCATGGTTGCCGCCGGGGCGGCGGTCGTGCTGATACTCGTGCCGCTGGGGGTCGTCGAGTCTCGACGGTGGATGAAGGCGGGACGAGGAGAGGATTCCCCGGGGGCCGTGGTGCGAGATGGGAATCTCGCACCAGCGGCAGCGGATCTCACACCAGCCGCAGCCGATACACCGGCGGGCAAGCCGCCAGTGGCACGCGGCATGGCCCTGTGGACGGTCGTGTACTTCGGCGGGATCGGGCTGGGGTTCATGGCGATCGAGATGGCGCTGATCAGCCGGGCGATTCGGTGGGTCGGCGATCCGGTTATCGCCAGCGCGCTCGTGATCGGCGGCGTGCTGCTGGTCAGCGGGATCGGGAGCTTGACCGGGGAACGGATAGTCGGCCGGCGCGTGTGGCTCGCACCGGCGGCGGTCGCCGTCAGCACGGTGGTCGTACGCCTGGCGGGTTGGGATGTGTCAGCCGGACCGTGGTTGCTGTTGTTGGTCGCGCTGTTGGCGGGCTATTTCATGGGCATGCCGATGCCCGCGGGGCTCGCGGCGCTGGATGCCCGTTCGCCGCGGCTGGTGCCGTGGGCGTGGGGCCTCAACGGAGTGGCGTCGGTGATCGCGACCTCCTCGGCGATCGTGGTGGCAATGACGGCGGGGTACCGCACGGTGATGCTACTTGCGGCGGCGGCTTACGGGCTGGCGGCGTTGGTTGGAAATCGATTGGCCAAGCCAACCTGATCGCAGTTGTAGCGAAGCCTGTTTGGGGCTCACCTGACGAGCGGCCCGGTGTGACCTTATCGGTCGCGACCACCACCCGAGACGAAATTCTTGTTTCATCGCCCGGCGTGTGTGTACTATCCGTGTGAGACGTCATTGCCCGGCGTGCTCGGGTAACGGAGGGCGCCTTCTCGATGCATAACGATCGGCACAAACCGCAGGAGAGCATGCGCCGCGGCCGACGGAGCAAGGTCGCATCGACCGGTTCCGACAGTGGTGACCGGCCGGGCGGGCCCGGCCCGGATGCTCAGCCGACACAAGACCTCAACGTCGTCCGTACCCAACGGCTGGTCGACCCCCGCCAGGTCAAACGCGATCTGCCGATGACCCTGGCCGCGAATCAGACGGTTGTCCGGAGCCGCGAGGAGGTCAAGCGCATCCTCAGCGGGGACGACGGCCGGCTGCTTGCAATTGTCGGGCCGTGTTCGATCCACGACGAGGCTGCCGCCCTCGAGTACGCGGAGCGCCTGGTTGAGCTCCGCCGCGAGCTCGCCGATCAGCTTTGCATTGTGATGCGCGTCTACTTCGAGAAGCCGCGCACCACTGTCGGCTGGAAGGGCCTGATCTACGACCCGCATCTGGACGGCAGCTTCGATATCGAGAGCGGTATTCGGCTGGCCCGCTCGATCCTGCTGCGGGTTACCGAGCTCGGATTGCCGGCGGCGAGCGAGATGCTCGACCCGATTACGCCGCAGTACATCGCCGACCTGGTCACCTGGTCCGCGATCGGCGCCCGCACGACCGAATCCCAGACGCACCGGCAGATGGCCAGCGGTCTTTCGATGCCGGTCGGGTTCAAGAACGGCACCGACGGCCGACTCCAGACCGCCCTGGATGCGCTCGCCGCGGCTCGTCAACCGCATGCCTTCCTCGGCATCGATGAGGACGGGCTCACCGCGATCATCCACACCCGCGGGAACCCGTGGGCGCACATTATCCTGCGCGGCGGTCGCCATGGCCCGAACTATGACCCGGCCACGATCGACGGCGCCGTCGAGGCCTTGAAGGCCGCTGGGCTGCCGACCGGCCTGGTGGTCGATTGCAGCCACGCCAACGCGAACAAGCAGTTCAAGAATCAGCCGCACGTCTGGCGGGTGGTGCTCATGCAGCGCCTGGCCGGCAACCGGAACCTGATCGGCCTGATGCTTGAAAGCAACCTGTTCGAGGGCCACCAGAAGCTCGGCGACGACCCGGCGCAACTTCGGTATGGGGTCTCGATCACCGATCAGTGCCTGGGTTGGGACGAGACCGAAACGCTGCTACGTGAAGCCCACACGCAACTGGGCAAGTAAGCCCGGTTGAGCGGCCCTCGGGTATGCCTTGGCGGCATTGCCCAGCGGGCCGCTGGCAAAGTCGACCTGATTAGCCCTCATGCAAACGAATCGCGCCCCCCGTCGTTGATAAGGTGCGCCACCCGTCTGACTCCAGTAGCGGGGTGTTGGCCCACGTGCTGACATTCTGAGAGTCGTGACGGCTCGCGGGAGGGGCATCCCCGCTGGCGTTTCTTGTCTCATCGCTCATTTTTCATTAGAATTGCGTAGTGGCGGAAAGGGTCTTGCGGGCAAGGACGTCACGCACAGGAGGAGGAGAGTGGCATGCATTCGATTCGACTAATCGCGGTAATACTCTGCGCACTCAACCTGTCCCTGTCATCGGCACGGGCCGCCATGGGATCGTTCACCGGCTTGGGCCACCTGCCGGGCGCGTGGATCCTGCATACAACATGCGCCGGCGTCTCCTCCGACGGGCATACGGTAGTCGGATGGGGCAGCTCCAGCGAGGGTTGGCAGGCGTTTCGTTGGACACAAGCTGAGGGGATGGTCGGCCTCGGCGACCTGCCTGGGGGCGACTTCTACAGCGCTTCCACGGCCAGCTGCGCAGACGGCTCCGTGATTGTCGGGTACGCCGATACGTCGGCGGGCTTCGAGGCCTTCCGTTGGACGGGTAACCGTGAGATGCTGGGACTCGGGGACCTGCCGGGTGGCGACTTCTTCAGCTCGGCTCACGGTGTGTCAGCCAATGGTTCCCTGATCGTCGGGCAAAGCGAGAGCGAGCTGGGCGTCGAGGCATTTCGCTGGACTCCAGCGGACGGAATGGTTCCGTTGGGGGATCTGCCAGGAGGGGTATACAGCAGCACCGCGCTGGACGTTTCGGCGGATGGCTCGGTGATCGTAGGCGACGGCGCGTCCGCGGCAGGGCAAGAGGCCTTCCGCTGGACGGCGTCCGAGGGCATGGTCGGCCTTGGCGACCTGCCCGGCGGAACCTGGACCAGTCGGGCCTATGGCGTCTCGGCGGATGGTGAGGTCGTCGTCGGCTGTTCCGGCTCGAGCAATGGACAAGAGGCCTTTCGCTGGACGGCTGACGATGGAATGCTGGGACTTGGTGATCTCCCCGGTGGCGATTGCTACAGCTTTGCCAGCGATGTCTCTGGTGACGGCTCGGTGGTCGTCGGTTATGGGATGACTGAAACGGCCCGTGAAGCCGTCGTCTGGACCGAAGCGCACGGCATGCGCGCCCTGAGGGACATCCTCGAAGGCGACTTCGGCCTCGACCTTGGCGACTGGCAGTTGGAGGAGGCCCGGGGCGTTTCCGCTGACGGAAACGTCATCGTCGGCTACGGCGCCAACGCCAGCAGTGACCGCGAACCATGGATCGCCGTCATCCCCGAACCGTCGACCTTATGTCTCGTTAGTCTGCCCATTGCGGCCGTGATCAAACGCCGGTGCTGATCACTGCATCGGGCTGATGGCACACCATGATCCCGTAGGTCGGGTCATCAACAAACCCGACCTACAAGTACACCTGCTGGCCAACCAGCGCCAACCGCCCGAACGTGGCGCCTACTTCCGGCGCGTGTACGTGATCTCCATTGTCTTGACCTCGCCGACGCCCGGCTTGTCTTCGTACATCTCGAAGATCACGTGGTCCTTGTCGATCTCGCGGGCAATCGACTTGACGGGCTTGTCCTTCTGACCGGTCATCGGGTCGTCCATCTTGCCGGTATAGGTAGTGACCTTGCCGGTCTCGTCGGTGGTGCCCTCAATCATGAGAATTCCGGTGCTGTCGCTGTCCATCCAGATCGAGACGTATTTCTTCTTGAAGCGGTCGTAGCCCTCGAGGCCCCGGCCCTCGAACGGCTCGCCCATCATCATGCACTTGAACCTCTGCTCAATGTACCGCCCGTCGAGGATCAGGCGGAAGACGGCCGTTCCGTTGACCACCGTGGGCTCGGCCGGCCCCATCCACATTCTCGTTTCGGTATCCCAGGTTCCGACCATGTCCTTAAACTTCTCGTGCTCCGGCCCCTTGGCGTTCAGGGCCTTCCATTTGGCCATCATCTCGGCCAGCTCCTGCTCCCCGGGTGGTTTCGGCGCAGCCTTCTCCTGCGACACAACCTGCGTGGACAGGAACAGCGCCGCCACGAGCAGCGCTACACCACTAGCCCGGATTATTCACGGGTCATCCCGAGCGCAGCGAGGGATCTGGCTGCGTA